>JBNJEL010000019.1:0-25476 GCA_051745835.1 Bacillota bacterium | reverse complement strand
TTTCGGCGGATTATTTAAAGGAAGTAGCCGAGTTTGAGAACTTACAGGTTAAAGGTTTGATGACGATGGCACCGTATGTAGAAGATACTGAGGAAGTAAGACCTGATTTCCGTCAGTTGAAGGAATTATTTGAAGAGGCTAAAGCGGCAGATATTCCTAATATAGAGATGGAAGAGTTGTCAATGGGGATTACTAATGACTTTGAAGTAGCTATTGAAGAAGGGGCTACAATTGTTCGCGTTGGTTCCGCTATCTTTGGTCCACGCGATTATCAATAATTAAGTTAGGCTTGAGGTGAGAAGATGAAGCAGATTGGATTTATAGGAGCCGGCGCTATGGCTGAAGCATTAATTAGTGGTTTAGTAGCACAAGAAGTTCAACCTAAGCAGGTGATTGCGAGTGATATTTCTGCTCAACGGCGTAAATTAATAGAGGAAGAGTACCAGATTACAGTTACAGCAGATAATAAGGAAGTAGTAGCTGAGAGTGATTATGTAATTTTAGCGGTCAAACCACAGGTGTTAGAGCAAGTTATGACCGAGATTGAACATCTATTTACTTCGGAACAGAAGTTGATCTCTATAGCTGCGGGAGTTAGCATTGCTCAATTAGAGGAGTTATTGACTATTAAGTTACCGATAGTTAGAATTATGCCTAATACTCCTGCGTTAGTTAAAGAAGGGGCATTAGCTTATGCGTTGGGTGAAGATGCTGATGATAAGTTAGGTGCAGAGATTGAGGACTTATTTAGTGCAGTAGGTAGTGTAGTGCAAGTTAAGGAAGAGTTAATGTCAGCAGTTACAGGATTAAGCGGTAGTGGTCCAGCCTATGTTCTATTATTGTTAGAAGGTTTAATTGCTGGTGGAGTTAAGGAAGGTTTAGCGCACAGTGAAGCAGAAGAGTTAGCGATTCAGACCTTGAAAGGGACTGCTAAGCTAGCAGCAGAGAGTGAACAACATTTAGCTGCACTGCGCGATCAGGTTACTTCACCGGGGGGGACTACTGCTGAGGGATTATATCAGTTAGAAAGTCAAGGGGCTAGAGCAGCCTTAATTGATGCTGTTGTAGCTTCAGCTAAAAAAGCAGACCAGATGTAGAGTACGGTTTGTAAGGAGTGAGAGATATTATGGTAGCTTTAATTAAATTAATTGATTATGGATTTACATTTTACACATGGATTTTAATTGCGCGAGTAATTTCTTCTTGGGTGCAACCACCAATGCATCATCAAACTATGAGAAAGATTATGAAGTTTATTTTTGAAGTAACCGAACCTGTCTTAGCTCCAATTAGACAGATGTTACCGACAGGTAGTTTAGGTATTGATCTATCGCCATTAGTAGCATTTATTGCTCTTGATATTATTCGGAGTTCATTAATTCGGATCTTAACTAGACTAGTTATCTATTAGATTAAATGATCTGGAGTGGTAGAGTTGTTTAATCGTGATAAGTTATTAAATTATATTAAATCAGAGGCTCCTCAAGAGGAGTTAGTAGCAGCAAAAGTATTAGATAAGGCTTATGAAGCTTTGACTAAACATCAGCCGGTCTTTACTGATTTCTTAAATCCTTACCAACAGGAACTCTTTACTTCAGTATTAGATCAGATTTATGATCTTAAGTATTACCTGTATGGTGGCTATAAGCAGGCGGAACGAAATAGGATTGGCTTAGTACCTGATTACTATATGGAAGATTTAATTACAGAGCTGCTGACGGTCTTAGAGATTACCGGTAACTTTAAGTTTGAATCTGTTAGTCATTCGGATTTCTTAGGAGCGATTTTGGCTACGGGTATTGAGCGTAATGTTGTAGGTGATCTAATAGTACAAAGTGAAGGTTGTCAGGCTATTATTGCTCCAGAGATTAGTGATTATCTTAAGCTTAACTTAGACCGAGTCCATAAAGTTCCGGTGCAATCAGAAGAGATCAGCACTGAAAGGTTAGCTGTAGAGCCAGAACATGTCACTGAAGTTAAGAGTACTGTACCTTCACTGCGTTTAGATGCAGTGGCTAGTTCTGGTTTCTCTACTTCTCGTACTAAGATGGCACGCGAGATTAAGTCAGGTAACGTTAAGTTAAATTGGCAGGTAGAAGAAGATCCAGCTCAAACAGTTAAGATGGATGATACTATCTCTATTCGACGTCGTGGTAGAGTAGAGATTGCTAAGCGGTTAGGTAGATCTAAGAAGGATCGCATTAAGTTGATATTAAAGCGGTATACTTAACTAGAGTAGGAGGGGGAAGGATGGACGATCTATTAACTCCATTAGATATCTATAATAAGGAATTAAGTAAGACATTCTCTGTTTGGGCTTATAGTTCTCAAGAGGTGGACGAGTTCTTAGATCAGGTAGCTGAATGTTATGAAGAGCTGTATACTGATAATCAAGAGCTACAAGAACGGGTAGCTAGATTAGAAGAACGACTTGAAGAGTATAAGAGTCGAGAAGAGACAATTAGTAAGACGATTGATACCGTTAAACAGACTACTAATCAACAACAACAGACAGCAAAAGAGAAAGCAGCAAATTTAAAGCAACAGGCTAAAGCTGAAGCAGAATTAATTATTGAACGAGCAGAGATGAAAGCAGAGAAGATAATTCAAGAAGCAGAGGAGAACTTAGCAGATAAACGTAGAAAGTATAAGAATTTATTAGAAACTAAGCGTTTATTTGAGGCTAAGTTTAAGACCTTGCTTAGGACTCACTTAGCTATGTTAGATGAATCTACTGAGCTAGAGGAGTTAACTACTGGTGATATTGAAGAGTTAGATACTCAAGAGTTAGAAGATTTAAAATCTACATTAGATGAAGAGTGGACTACTATGGACTTTGATCAACAGGAAGTAGCAGTTGCCTCTGAAGAAGATGAGTTAGAGTCTGAAAATTAATTTGGAGTGTGGTTGTAGTGCAGATAGGAATTATAGGAGCAATGGATGTTGAGATTGAACTATTACAGTCAGATTTGAATTTGGAACATCAAATTCAGCAGGCTAATATGACTTTTTTGGCTGGTGAGTTACAAGGTGAAGATGTAGTTTTAGTTAAGAGTGGAATTGGGAAAGTAAATGCGGCATTATGTACTCAGATTTTGATTGACCGCTTTGGAGTAGAACAGATTATCTTTACCGGAGTAGCGGGAGCGGTTTCTTCGCAGTTAGATGTGGGAGATATAGTGATCTCACAAGATGCAGTGCAGCATGATCTTGATGCTTCAGCTTTAGGTCATCAGTTAGGTGAAGTGCCTAACTTAGATCAGATAGCCTTTCCAGCCGATGATCAGTTAGTTAAGTTAGCTGTAGCTGCTGGAGAGCAGTTAGAAGCAGCTGATGATCAGATTAAGATAGTAGTTGGTAGAGTCTTATCTGGTGATCAATTTATAGCTGATCATGAAGAAGTAGATTGGTTAAGAGAGACCTTTGCAGGAGATTGTGCTGAGATGGAAGGTGCTGCTGTAGGACAGGCTTGTTTCTTAAATCAGGTACCATTTGTAATTATTAGATCGATCTCTGATAAAGCTGACAGTAGTGCTGAGGTTGATTATTCTAGCTTTCTTAAGCAGGCTGCTTGTAGATCATATGAGATAGTAGAGCGGATGTTAAAGCAGTTATAATTGGAGAAAAGTTTTAAATTTGCTTGACTAGATTTGAATATTATATTATAATGTGGTATCAAATGTAGTTAGCTATGATAAAATTTAATTATAGAACTAACTACGAAGATAGAGGAGAGTAGTTAGGTCTAGATGATAGCGAATCAGGGATAGTGGAAGCCTGACCATCAAAGCCTAGTGAAGATCACCTCTTAGTAGTTAATCTGAAGTAGTAGTAGGATTAACCGGTAGCAGCCGTTATCTGTGTAGAGATAAAGATATCAGTAACTGTGGTATCTTTAATTAGGGTGGTACCGCAAGTCAACCTTGTCCCTGTCGGGATAAGGTTTTTTTATTTTTAAATATATTATTTAATGGAGGTGCGAGTTAATGGATTATAAAGATACGTTAAATTTACCCGATACGGAGTTTCCGATGCGGGCTAACTTATCGGAACGAGAAGAAGACTTTCAAGAGTTTTGGGCAGAAAATGAGATCTATCAAGAAGCACTTAAGAATCGTGAGGGAGCTGACAAATTTATTTTACATGATGGCCCCCCATATGCTAATGGTGATATTCACATTGGTCATGCTCTAAATCAGATACTCAAAGATGTCTTAACTAGATATAAGACTTTACAAGGATATCAGTCACCATATATTCCTGGTTGGGATACACATGGTCTACCAATTGAACATCAGGTGACCAAGGAATTAGGAGAAGAGATAGAAGAGTTAAGTACAGCTGAGCTAAGAGAGAAGTGTAAGAATTATGCTTTAAAGTATGTTGACCGTCAGAAAGGACAGTTTAAGCGTCTTGGAGCTTGGGGTGATTGGGATAATCCTTATTTGACACTTGAACCGGAGTATGAAGCAAAACAGATTGAGGTATTCGGTGAGATTATTAAAAACGACTATCTCTATAAAGGTTCGAAGCCGGTTTATTGGTGTCCGAACTGTAAGACAGCTTTAGCAGAAGCAGAAGTAGAGTACGAAGAAGCGCGAGCACCATCAATCTATGTTAAGTTTCCCGTACAGGATGGAATGACTATTGGTGATACTGAATTAACAGCTGAGGATAGTTATGTTGTTATCTGGACTACTACGCCATGGACAATTCCTTCCAATATGGCAATTACTCTTCATCCTGATTTTGATTATGTAGTTGTAGAAGCTAAGGGCGATAAATTAGTAGTAGCTAAGGAATTATTAGCAGAGATGATGGAGAAAGTTGGTATTGATGATTATCAGGTAGTAGAAGAGTTTAAAGGTGAAGATTTAGAAGGATTAGTTACTAAGCACCCATTCTTTGATCGCCAGTCTCCTGTTATCTTAGGTGAACACGTAACTTTAGAGCAGGGTACAGGCTGTGTGCATACCGCTCCAGGACACGGGCATGAAGATTATGTAATTGGTCAAGAGTATGACTTGCCTGTCTATGCTCCAATGGATAATGATTGTGTCTTTACTGAAGAAGCAGGACCTTTTGCTGGAATGTATTATGATGATGCTAATATTAAGGTAACAGAGATGTTAGAAGAAGATGACCTATTGATGAACTTAGATTTCATTGATCACTCTTATCCTAACTGTTGGCGTTGTAAGAATCCGATCATCTTTAGAGCTACTGAACAATGGTTTGCATCAGTTGACGCAATTAAGGATGATGCTTTAGAAGCAATTAAAGAAGTTGATTGGTATCCCGAGTGGGGCGAAGAGCGAATGGAGAATATGGTTCGTGACCGCTCTGATTGGTGTATCTCTCGTCAGAAAAGCTGGGGTGTACCGATTCCAATCTTCTACTGTCAAGATTGTGGTAGTGATGTAGCAATTCCAGAATCTATTGCAGCAGTTAGAGATCTCTTTGCTGAGGAAGGTTCTAATGCTTGGTTCGAAAAGAGTGCAGCCGAGATCTTACCAGATGGATTTAGTTGTCCTGAATGCGGTGGAACTGAATTTGAAAAAGAGAGCGATACAATGGATGTCTGGTTCGATTCGGGTTCTAGTCATGCGTCAGTGATGGAAGTTTATGATGAATTAGAGCGTCCGGCTGATATCTATTTAGAAGGGACAGACCAGTACCGCGGTTGGTTTAACTCTTCTCTTTTAACTTCGATTGCTTATAAGGGCGAAGCTCCATATAAGGGAGTTATTACTAATGGATTTACGGTGGATGCTCAAGGAAAGAAGATGTCTAAGTCCCAAGGTAATGTTGTTTCGCCTCACGAAGTAATCGATCAGTATGGAGCAGATATCTTACGTCTTTGGGTAGCTTCATCAGACTTTAAAGAGGATGTGCGAGTTTCCGATAAGATCTTACAGCAGAATGCGGAAGTCTATCGTAGAATTAGAAATACTTGTCGCTATATTCTGGGTAACTTATCTGATTTTGATGTACAAGAAGATCGCGTGGATTATCAAGATTTACCAGAGATTGACCAGTGGGCACTACACAAATTACAGGAGTTAATCTCTGAGGTAACAACTGCTTATGAAAATTATGAGTACCATAAATTATACCATAAGGTGCATAATTTCTGTGCAGTAGAGATGAGTTCTTTCTATTTAGATGTATTAAAGGATCGACTATATACTTCGTTAACTGATTCTACTAAGCGGCGGGCGGCACAGACTGTAATGTATGAGATCTTAACTACTCTTGTTAAAGTCTTAGCACCTGTCTTAGTACACACTGCTGAAGAGGTGTGGCAGCATCTACCAGAGAGTGGCAAAGATGCTAAGAGTATCTTCCTAACTGATTGGCCTGCAGTTAAAGAAGATTATATGAATGAAGAGTTAGCTGCTAAGTGGGGTCAATTACTGACAATCAGGAAGGATGTCTCTAAAGCATTAGAACTAGCACGTAGTGAAGATGTAGTAGGACACTCCTTAGATGCAGGAGTAGATATCTATCCAACAGAAGATATCTATAACTTCTTAACGCAGTTTGATAACTTAGCTGATCTATTTATAGTTTCTGAGATCAATCTACGTAAGCCGGAGGCTACTCCAGATGAAGAAGCTTACTCTGGTGAGGAGAGCGAGATTGAAGTTATCGTTACCGAAGCTCCAGGAGAGAAGTGTGATCGCTGCTGGAAGTACAGAAGAACTGTTGGTGACAATGACCAACACTCTGAAATTTGTGCTGAATGTTTAGAAGTAGTTGAGCAACTATAAGTTAGAATATTAACTAAGCCCCAGGATTATCCTGGGGCTTTTCTTATTGCAATTAAGATAATTTAGTTGGTTCTTTAGATTTATCTTGATAGATTCTGTAGATTCCATCAAAATCAATACCATTCTGCTGACAGATATCTTGTACTTGATCTGATTTCTCTTCTTCAAATCTAGCTGCAATACCACAAGAAGAACTTATCTGTCGCGGTACAGGAATTGACTTGACATCTACTTCTTCTTTAGCTATCTTTTCGAATTCGAGAGCTGCATGAGTAGAATGAAATGTTATGACACAGGAATCTTCTTTAATTTTAGATCACCTCTTTGTAATCAATAATTTATATCCTTCACTACTATCTTCTACTTCGACATCACAGCCTGAATTCCTTGCTGTACGACTAACATTCTCTTTGGCTACTTCTTCACTAACTAATACTGTAATTTCTTGATTGCTAGTCATCTCTTTGATAGCTTGTTGAGTCATAATTACCGGTTCAGGACAGGAACGTCCGCGAGCATCTACTATATTATTGGCCATGTGTAACACCTCCTTGAGTAGAAACTTGGTAGCTTCTTACTTTAGCAAAGCCAATTCCTGCTACGATAATAATTCCTGTAATGACTGCCACTTTAGCATTGAATCCAACTCCTTGACCTGTTGCAGCTAAGCTGAAGTTGTGAGCTATAGCAGCTCCAACTAGCATACCAACAAAAGTAATTGCTGAATCAATATTACCTTCTCCAGCTAGAATAGTCTGTCTTAATGGACAACCACCTAATAGTACTGAACCTAATCCTGCTAAGAACATGCCTAAGAAGTTCCATAATCCATCACTGTGAGCTGCTGGTTGTCCTGCAAAACCTAGATTGACATTCCCCAAACCTAAGTTAACTACTAAAGCAAAGATAAAGATTGAGATAAAACCAGTTAGTAAGTGTGAGTCTCCAATTAAGTAGAGGTCTCGTATACCACCTGCCATACAGATTCGGCTTCTTTGGGCTAAGATTCCTACAACTAATCCAGCAATTAAGGAGATAATGATGGGAGCATGCATAGCACCTGGTCCTTGAGTACTAAAGATGATAAAAGAGGGGACAATAATAGCTAATAACAGTAATCCAATAGCGATGCCTGGTAAGATATAACCGTTGATTTGAGGTTGAGAGTAAGCTCGTCCTAAACTAAAGCCTTGTTTGATAAATTGTGCTCCCCCGATGATACCTGCTGCAAAGCCAACAAGTCCTAAGATAGCATTGAGATCTCCTCCCGCTAAACGAAGTACCATTCTTAGTGGACAGCCTAAAAATACTAAGGCACCAATCATTACAAAAGCTCCAATTAGAAAGCGGATAATTGGTGATGAACCGCCTCTAACATCAAATTCTTTAGTTGCTAAAGCGATGATAAAGGCACCTAAGATAAAGCCAATAATCTCTGGTCTAATATACTGTACTACTCCTGCTCTATGTAATCCTAGTGCTCCTGCAATATCACGAATAAAGCAGGCAACACAGATACCCATATTAGCAGGATTGCCAAACTTAACTAATAAAGCTCCTAAAATTCCGATTACTCCTCCGGCAGCAATGATTCCTTTACGATTATTCATTGTAATTCCTCCTTAGTCTTTGTTTTGATTTTAGAGTATTAGATAATAGAGAATTGATAATTAATTCTTTGCTTTTTATTTATCACCTCCGACCATAAGTTAAATAGTTATTTAACATATGTTTATCTACTAGATAATTATAGCATAAAATTTGCATAAAGTTAAATTAATCTAATTAAATAAATAATAAAAATTTATAATCGACCTCAAATAGTTAGTTAAATTATTCTATTTATGATTTTTTAATAAATCTGTCCAGTTTTGCTTAAATTTGGAGTTGACTATTTTTATTCTGATTTTTCTATGATATAATTAATTACCTTAAAAGTTGGAAGAGTATAAAAGGAGGCTAAAGATGTTCTTAGAGAAGATTGAATCAGCAGGATTAGCACACTTTTCGTATATGATAGGGGATCAGAATGAAGCGGTAGTAATCGATCCGCGTCGCGATATTGATAGATATTTAGAAGTTGCTCAACAAGAAGGAGTTAGAATTAAGTATATCTTAGAAACTCATCGTAATGAGGACTATATTATCGGTTCTAAGGCACTTGCTTCCACTACTGGAGCAGATATCTTTCATGCTGATGAGAAATTAGATTATCAATATGGTAATCCAACAGAAGATGGAGCTAATTATGAAGTAGGGAGATTAAGATTAGAGGCTATACATACTCCTGGTCATACTAAAGGTTCTTACTCTTATCTGTTATATGATTATGATGATGAACCGTGGATGATCTTTACCGGTGATATCTTATTTGCAGGTGATGTAGGCCGCATAGATTTTTATGGTCAAGAGCAGATTCCTCAAGTGGCTGAAATGTTATATGATACATTATATCAGAAGATTATGCCTTTAGGAGATGGAGTAATTATCTGTCCCGCTCATGGAGCAGGTTCTGTCTGCGGTAGTCAGATAGCAGATAAAGAGTTTACTACTATCGGCATGGAAAAAAAGAGCAATCCTTATTTACAGTATGATAATAAAGAGGATTTTGTAGCGGAAGTTGGGGAAATGGAAGCAAAGCCAGCTTACTTTAAAGATATGGAAGTGGCTAATTTAGATGCTCCTTCTAGAACAGAACTGCCCTTTGTTGATGCTTTAAGTCCAGGTGAATTTGCA
The DNA here is from genome assembly GCA_051745835.1 of Bacillota bacterium. Classification (GTDB taxonomy): domain Bacteria; phylum Bacillota; class Halanaerobiia; order Halobacteroidales; family Acetohalobiaceae; genus JBNJEL01. Next base: position 15,967 of record JBNJEL010000019.1, on the reverse strand, counting down.
GAAAAGGCAGCCGCAGAAGATACGGTTGTGCTTGATATTCGCAGCGAGACGGATTATTCTACCGCTCATCTAGCAGACTCTCTTTACTTATGGAAGGATGTCTTAGCTAGTTTTGTTGGTTGGCTTGTAGATACTGATCAACAGTTATTACTTGTTACTGGCGGGGTTTATCCCGAAGAGATTATTAGAACTCTTTATCGGATGGGTTATGAAAATATAGTAGGTTATCTAGCACGCGGAATCTTAAGTTGGAATATGGCGGGGAAGAAAGTTCAAACTACTCCTACGCTAAAGGTTGATGAATTATGTCAAGTTCTAGATTCAAGTAGTACTGATGAATTTCAGTTGTTAGATATTCGTAAAGAAGAGGAGCAAGAAGAGGAAGGTCAGATTACAGGTGCTATAGAGATTCCATTAACCGAATTGAAAGCTAACTTAGAAGAGTATAAAGCAGACTTAGAAGCCGGCGAAAAAATTTATATCTTCTGTGGTTCAGGAGTAAGGTCTATGACAGCGGCTAGTCTATTAGAAAATGAGTTAGACTCTGAAGTTGTAGTTGCTCTTGGTGGTTTAAGTGCTTGGTCTTCTGCTACCTGTCCTTTACAGTAAGAACTGGATCTATCAGATCAACTATTGGATTGAGAAGGAGTAATTACTCCTTCTCTTTCTACTTTAGATAAGAAAAGTTTATTAGATAAATAATTTTTAGTGATGATTGTTGACTTAACTTTTATTAGTAAGGTATAATTAAAGATAACACTTAATCTAAAGGAGGGATAAAAGTGCAGCAAGAAGTATATTTAGATAATGCAGCAACTACCAGAGATAAACCAGATAGCGTTATAGAAGCGATAAATAATTACTTTACAGATATAGGTTGTAGTCCGGGACGAGGTGGTTATGAATCTTCTTTGCAGGCTGGAAGAGTAATCCTAAATACTAGGTTAGCTTTTACAGAACTATTTAATGTAGAGCAACCAGAACAGATCATCTTTACTCATAATGTAACCTATGCTCTCAATTATGCTTTAAAAGGCTTGCTAGAAGAGGGAGACCATGTTGTAACTACTTCTATTGAGCATAATGCAGTAGTCAGACCCTTGAAGCGAATGGAAGAAGAAGGAATGATTACTGTAGATTATGTAGCTTCAGATCAAGCTGGAAGAATTGATGCAGCTGATATTGCAGCAGCCCTACAGGATAATACTAAGTTAGTAGTCTTAACTCATGCTTCTAATGTAGTTGGTACTTTAACACCAGTAGCAGAGATAGGCGAGTTAGCCGCTCAAGAAGATTTCTATTTTATCTTAGATACAGCTCAAACTGCTGGAGTTTATGAGCTTGATTTTGCAGAATTGAACTTGGATGTATTAGCCTTTACTGGACATAAAGGCTTGTTAGGACCTACTGGTACAGGAGGATTAGCTATTAGTAAGCAGGCAGCTGCTGAGATGGAGCCGTTAATTGAAGGGGGAACAGGCAGTATTTCAGATAAGGAGTATCAGCCGGACTTCTTGCCAGATAAATTTGAAAGTGGAACTATGAATACAGTAGGTTTAGCTGGTTTACAGGCGGGAGTAAACTTTATTCAACAAGAAGGCATTGACCAGATTAGAAAGCATGAATTAGATTTGACGGCACAATTGTTGGCAGGATTGGAGAAGTTAGAAAAAGTTACAGTTTATGGTCCAGGTAATGTTGCAGAACAGACCTCTACTGTTTCTATTTCTGTAGCTGATAAAGATTTAGGAGAACTAAGTTTTATTTTAGATGAACAGTACGGAATTATGACTAGGTCAGGGCTGCACTGTGCACCACTAACTCATAAAAGCATTGGTACCTTTCCGGAAGGGACTCTGCGATTTAGTATTGGTTACTTTAATACGGCTGAGGAGATTGATTATACTTTAAATAGTTTAGAGGACTTAATTTAATTAAAGTAATATCATCAAGCTAAGGGTCAGGATGATTAGTAGTTAACTAATTATCCTGTTTTTATTATCTAGAGTGTGATTAAAATAAATCTTCTCCTAATATAATAAATAATACTTACTTTTTTACTTATAAGGAGGCAGCTAGATGACACAAGAGCAAGAAGATAATCATGAGTTAGATTGGGATAAGTTAGCAGAACTGGAGGAGGAAGAGTTAGATAAAGATGATATACTATCTATTAAACGCAGCTTAATGAAGTTGATTGCTGATTTTCATAAATTAGGAATTGCAGAATATATAGAGACTGTACGGTCACCAAAGCGGATGATCTATGTTAACTTTTTAGCTGGATTGGCACGAGGCTTAGGGGTAGTAATTGGAGCTACATTATTAGGTGCAATATTTTTATCGATTTTATTTAAAGCAGCTGATTTGAATCTGCCTTTGATTGGAGAGTATATTGCTCGGCTGGTCAATATTGTAAAGCAGAATCCGTAATAAATAATAGCTTTCCGTACAGACTAGATGTATAAGAATTATGTGATTAGGGCTAATATACTATCTTAGGAGGTGGATTGATGCAAGAAGATGATTATAGACGTTATAAGAAGGCGTTACTAAAGGAGAAGCAGAAGCTAATCAAACATACTGAGAATTTAGATGGCAATAGTCGTGGTGGATTATTGGATTCTTTAAAGGACTCTACTGGAGAATTATCTTCTTATGATAATCATCCTAGCGATCAAGGACCTAACATGTTTGAACGGGAGAAGGATTTAGGCTTAAAAGATAATGCTCGTAGATTGTTAGTACAAATTGATGACGCGCTAGATAAGTTAGAAGAAGGTAAGTATGGCATCTGTGATATCTGTCAGCAAGAGATTAATCGTGAGCGGTTAGAGTTAATTCCTTATACCACTCGCTGTGTAGCATGTAATAATAAGTTAGATGAAACAGAAGACGCTAACAGTTTACAGCCAGTAGCAGAAGAGAATCTCTATCCTCCTTATGGTAGGACTTTTACTGATGATTCCGAAAATGTAAGTTTTGATGGTGAAGATAGCTGGCAGGCAGTAGCGCGTTATGGAACAGTTAATACACCTTCAGATTTTATGGAGGCAGATCAGCAGTCAGAGGCTTATATTGATTCTGATGAGAATCGAGGAACACCAGATTGGACTGACCGAATTAGTGAAGAAGGATTTGTTACCGCTAGTGAAGAGTTTGGAGCTGAAGAGATAATTAGCCATCAGCCAACAGCTTCAGAAAATTTAGTTGAGGAAGAGTTAGATAAAGATACAGTAGATAGAGAAGAGTAGTTAAGGTTGCTTTAATTTGTTTTTTTTATCCAGTTGTGTTAAAATAAAAAATAGAAGATGTTAAGAAAGTAGTTGTTGGGAGGGGAACTCAATACTAATATTTATCCTAATTATCTTACTTTTAGATCAGGTAACTAAATTAATAATAGTTAATAATTTCACACTTCATCAATCAGTACCAATAATAAAAGATATCTTTCATTTAACTTATGTTAGAAATTTTGGAGCAGCTTTTGGTTTATTTGTAGACCAACGCTGGTTTTTTATTATTATTACTACAATTATAGTTGGAATCTTATTATACTTTTATAAAGAAGCAGAACAGGAAGGTTTAATTTTACAGTCAGCTTTAGTATTAGGTTTAAGCGGTTCACTAGGTAACTTAATAGATCGAATTAGATTAGGTTATGTAATTGATTTCTTAGATTTTAGAATCTGGCCTGTATTTAATCTAGCAGATATAGCTATAGTAGTAGGAGTTAGTCTCTTCTTCTACTGGGCAATTATTTTAGATGGATTGGAGTGACAGTTATGGATGAAGAATTAGAATTTGTAGTTGATCAGAGAGCTGCCAATGAGAGGTTAGATAAATATTTAGCAGCAGAAAATAGTGATCTATCACGCACCTATCTTCAAAGATTAATTGAGAGTGGACAGGTAACAGTGAATGAGGAAGAAAAAAAGAGTAGTTATCAACTGCAGGTTAATGATCGGATTAAATTAGACATACCGCAGCCAGAAGAGATTGAAGTTGAACCCGAACCTATTCCTTTAGATATTATTGCTGAGGATGAAGATATAGTAGTGGTTAATAAGCAGCCTAATTTAGTAGTACATCCTGCACCGGGGCATCCGAATGGTACTTTAGTTAATGGATTACTCTTTCACTGTGATAATCTATCCGGAATTAATGGTAAGATTCGTCCCGGGATAGTCCATCGTTTAGATCAAGATACTTCGGGAGTTTTGGTAGCTGCTAAGAATAATGAAGCCCACCGTAGTTTAGTTAATCAATTTAAGGAGCGTAAGACAGAGAAGATCTATTTAACTTTAGTAGAAGGTAATGTACAGTATAATCGAGGCAAGATTGATGCAGCTATTGGTAGAGATCCTAAAGATCGTAAGAAGATGACTGTAACTGAGTACAATAGTAAGAAAGCAGTTACACGTTTTAAAGTGTTAGAGAGATTTGGTGATTATACTTGGCTGCAGGTTAAGTTAGAGACAGGTAGGACTCATCAGATTAGAGTACATATGGAGTATTTAGGTAATCCAGTAGTAGGGGATGAAACATACGGATATAATAAGCAGCGGTTAAATGTTAATCGTCAACTACTACATGCTCATAAGTTAAGCTTTATTCATCCTCTCAGCCAGGAAAGAGTGAAGTATGAAGCTAAGTTACCAGCAGATATCTCTGAAGTATTAAATAACTTACAGAGTGAGAAAAGGTGATTATGTGGCTAAAAAATTAATCTTAAGTTTAGAATTACTAAATTATAATTCTATAGAGCAATTAAGTTCAGAACGCAAGAAGTTATTATTTAGTAGTTTAACTGATTTTTTTGCTGATTTAGCTCAGAAATTATTATGTAATCATCAAATTTATTCAGAAGTAATTCAAGCTGAGGATTATTATTGGTATGTAACCTTTAATTGGCAGCAGAAGGGATTGTTGACTTCGGAAGAAGAGCAACTTGCGAGTATTCTTCGAGCTGGCGAAAGATTAATTAGTAAGTATAAGCAACAGGAGTTAGCAAAAGATATAGCTGCTGAATTGGATTTGAAGTTAGATATTAAACCATTTAAGAAAGAGAACTTAGCTTCGAACCAAAATGAGCAGTTGTCTACTGGTACTAATAGTGATTGTGTTTATGTTACTAAGGATAGATTAAAAGAAGTTATTGATCAGCATTTAATTAATATTCATTTGCAGCCTATCTTAGATTTAACTTCTTCGCAAGTAGTAGGATTTGAAGCATTAGCTAGAGGGCCTAAAGGTAGTCTGCTCTATAGTGCTGGAGATCTCTTTCGTACAGCGGGGCGTTATGGCTTAATAAAAGAGTTAGAATTAGTCTGTGTTGAGGAAGCGATTAAGTTATTTAGTTATTTACCTCAGTCTTACTGGTTGTCGATTAATGTTGGTCCTGATCTATTAAGGAGTTCACAGTTGAGTAGAACTTTAAATTCTTTGTCCGGTTCTGATTTAGAACGAACAGTCTTGGAGTTAACTGAACATATACCACTAACTGAGATGAAACAGATTAAGAATGTGATAGATAGTTACCAACAGCAAGGAGTTCGGTTAGCATTAGATGATACTGGCTGTGGATTTGCTAATTTAGATAATATTGTGCAGTTAAATCCGGCTATAGTAAAATTATGTCTGGATATAGTAACTAATTTAGTTCATAATGAATTCTTACAACAGAAGATGTTTGACCTACGTAAGCAAGTGGTTAATTTAGATGGTAGTTTATTAGGTGAGGGGATTGAAGAAGAGAGAGAATTGGAGAGTTTGAAGCGTTTGAATATTCGCTATGGACAAGGTTACTACTTTGCTCGTCCTCAACCTGCTGAAGAAGTATTAACTAACTACTAAGATAAAGGAGTTGATTAAAGTGACAGAAGTAAATGTAGAATGGAAAGGCGGTATGGAGTTTGATTGTCAAGGAGAAGAGAATGGAGCAGAGATTACAATTGGTAAAGGAGAGTTAGCAGCTACTGAGTCATTTTTGATGGGGTTAGCTACATGTTCTACAGTAAATATACTTATGATTTTGGAGAAGAAACGGTTTGATTTAGAAGATTTGAAGATTAATGTTACAGGAGATATTCCAGATGAAAAGCCGCGTTTTTATCAGACAATACATATGGATTTTCAGTTAAAAGGTGATATTCTTGAAGAAGAATTAGATCGGATCTTTGAGCTTGCTGAGAAGAACTGTCCTTTATGGCAGACTATTAGACCAGAAACTGAAGTTACTTATGATTATGAATTAAATTAACTACTTAATTGTAGGAGACTGTTTAACCAAACAGTCTCCTTTATTTTTTAGATACTTTTAGCAGGTGAAAGTTTAGTTTTCTCTAATACTATCTATTAAAGCTGTTTATTGAATTATTAATTAAGGAGGGATTAATTTGAAGTCATTTAGAGAGTTAGGTAGTATGAAAGTGAAGCTGATTATAGCTATTTTAGTGATCACTTTTGTAGTTATCAGTGGATTGTCGATTACTACTTATCAGTTCATGAAAGATCATTTATATCAAGCTAAAGAACAAGAGTTGCAGAGATTAGTTGATTCTAATATAAGTAAGTTAAGATATTATCATAATTTAGTAGAAGATGGAACTTTAAGCCGCAGTCAGGCTCAAAAGAGAGCCCAGGAGTCTATTAAGCACTCTACTTATGGCAACGATAATCAGGATTACTTCTGGATTAATGATTTTCAGCCGCGGATGATTATGCATCCTTTTAATCCGGAATTAGTGGGGGAGAATCTAGCCAATGTTAAAGATCCAACCGGTAAAAAGTTATTTGCTGAGATGGTAGAAGTTGTTGAGAGTAAGGGCAGCGGTTATGTGGAATATCAGTGGCAGTACTATGATAATCAGAATCGAATTGAGCCTAAGTTAGCTTATGTATCAGAATTTAAACCTTGGGACTGGATTATAGGGACTGGTATTTACATAGATGATATTAACCGTACTATGAGTAATTTAATTAAAGTTATTCTATCAATTTCATTATTAGCTTTCTTATTGACGGTGGGAGTAGTCTATTACTTAGCCAATTACTTTACAGCACCACTAGAGACTTTAGTTAAACGAGTTAATAATTTTGCTAATGGTGATTTAACAGAAGCAATTACTATTCAGCGCAATGATGAGATAGGAGAACTAGGAGATAAGTTAGAAGCAATGCGTCAGCAGTTACGGGAGATTATTGGTAAGATTTCTAATTCTACAGAAGAGTTGTCAGCTTATAGTGAGGAATTATCTGCTTCATCAGAGGAAGGTAATGCTACCATTGAAACCACTAACCAATTAATTGAGCAGATGTCTGCTCATATTGAACAGATCTCTACTAGTGCAGCTGAGGTAAGTAGCTTTGCTCAAAATTCTAATTCTAAGACTGAAGTAGGTCAGGAGAATATTAATCAGGCTTTAGAGAGTATGAATCAGATTACTGAATCGGTGGAGAGTGCTTTAGATATTATCAAGCAACTTGATCAGAACTCGCAAGAGATTGGTAATATAGTCGACTTAATTCATCAGATTGCAGAACAGACTAATATGTTAGCTTTAAATGCTTCCATTGAAGCAGCAAGAGCAGGAGAATCAGGGCAAGGATTTGCAGTAGTAGCTGAGGAGATTAGGGAGTTAGCTGAAGAGACTAATGGAGCAACAGAAGAGATTACTGATTTAATTAATCAGACTCAAAGTCAAGCAGATACCGGCTTAGCTGCGGTTAAAGAGGTAGCAACTAAAGTAGAGGAAGGACAACAGGTAGTAGAACGAGCAGATGAAGTATTTACCGAGATTAATCAAGCTAGTGAGAAGACAGCTACTCAAATAGAAGAGACAGCAGCTTCTACGCAGAAATTAGCTACAAATAGTGAAGAAGTAGAGGAAGCGACTACTAATATTCGCAGCATGTCTAACGAGATAACAACCTCTTCCCAAGAATTAGCTTCTATGGCACAAGAGTTACAACAATTAATCAATAACTTTAAATTATAGATTTAAGCAGGAGTTCTGATAGAATAAGTCAGAACTCCTGACTTAGGTCTTACTTAAGCATCTTTGATTGCTTCAGTAGGACAACCTTCCTTAGCAGCAGTAGCATCACCTTGTACCTTTTCAGGAACTTGGTCTACTGTAGCTGTTGCCTTATCATTCTCGTCCCAGTCAAAAACTGCAGGACAAGTTTCAATACATAGTCCACAGCTAATACATAATTCTGGGTCTACTTTTAAAGACATAGTTTTAGCTGGCATTTATTAATCACTCCTTTTCTATGATTAGTATAGGTAGTTTTTTAGTTTTTATTAAGACCTTGTTGAATAAAATGTTTAATCTGTGCTAATTCACCCCAAGAGTAATTCCTCGCTTTGCTCAGAGCGCAGCCCAAGACTACTTCCTCACTTCGTTCAGGGCGAGTGGCTAATCTCTTCTTTATATTTGGAAATTTTATTTATTCAACAACCTATTTGCAATGAATTAAGTATTGACATTCAGATGAGCTTATGGTAAACTCTAATCAAGTTATAAAAAGTTAATTAAATAGTAGGCTCCTTTAAATTAGTCCTGTGAGACTGGTAAGGAGAAGTGTACATAGACTGAGTTTATCCTTCTTACTGATCTCAAAGGTAGGAAGGATTTTTTTTATTGAAATTTTATAATTTCAGGAGGAATTAATTTGCTAAATTATAAAAAGGATCTGTTAGATGATGAAGGTATTAGCCGCGCATTAACTCGTATTTCTCATGAAATTTTAGAGAAGAATGAAGGATTAGAAGATGTAGTAATTATTGGGATTAGAACTAGAGGAGCGCCGTTAGCTAAACGAATTGCTAATAAGATTACTGAGATTGAGGGAGAAGTACCAGTTGGCATTTTAGATATTACTCTCTATCGTGATGATTTAACAACAGTAGCTCAACAGCCAATTGTGCACCAGACTGAAATTCCATTTGATATTACTGGTAAGAAAGTAGTTTTGGTGGATGATGTCTTATATACTGGACGTACAGTTAGAGCAGCTCTCGATGCATTAATAGATTTAGGAAGACCAGAGTCAATCCAATTAGCTATCTTAATTGATCGTGGACATCGCGAATTACCAATTAGCGCTGATTATGTTGGCAAGAACTTACCAACTGCTAAAGAAGAGGTAGTTGAGGTAAAGTTAGATGAGATTGATGATCAGGAAGCAGTAGTTTTAATGGAGTATGACGAAGAATAAGAGGATACATAATTTAATTAGGTAGCCCTTTTAAGTTAGTCCTGTGAGGCTAATAAGGGGTTTAACTGTTTTTGTCTGGCAATTAAACCTCCTTGTGGCTTTACAGAGCTGCAGGGAGGTTTTCTGTATAACAATTAAATAAGAGTCGTAATAATTTAGGAGGTAGTAATTATGGCTAATAAACCTAGTTTGCGTCAAGAAGAGATAGTTCCGGTAAGAAAAGTTATGTTAGCAGTTCAACATATTTTTGCGATGTTTGGAGCTACAGTTTTAGTACCAAAGTTAACAGGATTAGATCCATCAGTAGCACTATTTACATCAGCTGTAGGTACGATTATCTTTCATTTAATTACTAAAGGGCAGGTTCCGGCTTATTTAGGTTCTTCATTTGCCTTTATTGCTCCAATTATTGCTGCTAAGAAGGAATTTGGAATTTCGGGAGCAATGTTAGGTTGTCTGACAGCCGGGATTATCTATATGATTATGTCCGCAATAATTAAGTTAGTCGGTACAGATTTGTTTGAAAAGTATCTACCGCCGGTAGTGGTCGGGCCAGTGATTATGACTATTGGTTTAGGACTAGCTCCGACAGCTAAAGATATGGCAACTCAGCATCTGCCTACTGCGATCTTTACTTTAGCGGTAGCAATTATAATTAGCATCTTTGCTAAAGGCATCTTGAAAGTAATTCCAATTCTAATTGGAGTAGTAGCAGGTTATATCTTTGCTCTTGGAGCTGGGATAGTAGATTTAGCACCAGTGATGGAGGCTGCTTGGTTAGCCTTGCCTGATTTTTCATTACCAAGTGTTAAAGAGTTTTCGGCTAGTTTACCGGCAGCTTTGATTATTGCTCCGATAGCTGTGGTGACGATGGTAGAGCATTTAGGTGATGTATTAGCACTAAGTAAGACTGTAGACCGCGAGTTTATTGAAGAGCCAGGTCTACATCGGACAATGTTAGGTGATGGTGTGGCGACAGCCTTTGCAGCTTTATTGGGCGGACCGCCAAACACAACTTATGGTGAGAATATTGGAGTCTTAGCAATTACTAAGGTTCATAGTCCAGTGGTGATTGAGTTAGCTGCTTGTTTTATCTTTGTGATGAGTTTTGTTCAGAAGTTAGGTGCTTTAATTAGAACGATTCCTGAAGCAGTGATGGGCGGTATTGTCATCTTACTCTTTGGAATGATTGCTTCAATTGGACTACGAACTTTAATTGAGAATGAAGTCGATCTAAGTAAGAATCGCAATCTAGTTATAGTTTCAACTATTTTAGTAATTGGAATTAGTAACTTAGCTTTTCCAATTCCTGGTTTAGAAACAGAGTTAAAAGGAATGGGTTTAGCAGCGATTGTAGGAATTGCATTAAATATCTTACTACCTAAGCGTAAGAAATCCGAAACTATCAAGGCGGAATAATGATTTTAGAATTAGTAAGGTTAATAGGGATTGAGAATTAGGCTTGTATAGAGATAACTTAAAAGGACTAAACTAGTGGCAAAGTAAATCTCCTGCTATTAGCAGAGGAATTTATGATTTATAAATTGAGGAGGGATTTTTAAATGGGGTTTAAACATAAGCATCTTTTAGATTTATCAAATTTAACTGGCGATGAAATAGAGTTAATTCTTGATACTGCAGAATCAATGAAAGAAATCTTTACTAGATCAATTAAGAAGGTTCCAACGTTACGCGGTAAGACGGTGATTAATCTATTTTACGAACCGAGTACTCGCACCAAGTCATCCTTTGATCTAGCTGGTAAGCGTTTGAGTGCGGATATGATGAGTTTATCAGTTTCAACAAGTAGTGTAGTTAAAGGAGAGAGCTTAGTAGATACAGCTAAGACATTAGAAGCAATGGGAGCCGATGTAGTAATTATGCGGCACGGCATCCCAGGGTCCCCTCATATGTTAGCTAAAAAGATTGATGCTTCGGTACTTAATGCTGGTGATGGAGCACATGCTCATCCGACGCAGGCTTTATTAGATATGTATTCTTTGCGCGAAGAGCGAGGTCAGATTGAAGGAGAGACAGTAGCAATAGTAGGTGATATTAAGCATAGTCGAGTAGCAAGATCGAATATCTGCGCTTTAAAGAAGTTAGGTGCTGATGTTCGAGTAGTAGGTCCTCCGACATTGATTCCTACTGATTTAGAGCAGCTAGGAGTAGATGTCTACTATGATCTAGCAGAAGGATTAGCTGGGATTGATGCTGTCAATATTCTACGAATTCAGTTAGAACGACAAGAGAGCGGTTTCCTACCTAGCTTAGGGGAATATACTGAGTTTTATGGTGTCAGCGAGAAAGTATTAGAGTTGATAGGCGATGAAGTGACAGTAATGCACCCAGGACCAATTAACCGCGGAATAGAGATTACTCCTGAAGTAGCTTACGGGGAAAGATCAATTATTAACGAACAGGTAACTAATGGAGTAGCAATTCGGATGGCTCTGTTATATCTATTAACCGGAGGTGAGCAGATTGATGAAACTACTAATTAAAGGTGGTCAGGTAGTTAGTCCAGCTGATGATTTAAATCAAGAATTGGATATTTTAGTGGAAGATAATCAGATTGTTCAGATTGATACTAATATTGAAGATGATGAGGCAGAAGTAGTTGACGCTAGTGGGCAGATAGTAACTCCTGGTTTGATCGATATGCATGTTCATCTACGCGAACCAGGCTTTGAACATAAAGAGACAATTAAGACTGGTACAGAGAGTGCAGCAGCAGGAGGATTTACTTCCGTTGCCTGTATGCCAAATACTGATCCAGTAATAGATAACTCAGCGGTAGTTGATTCGATTATTAGACGAGCTGAGTCAGAAGGTAAGGTAAATGTCTTGCCCGTCGGTAGTATCTCTAAAGAATTAGAAGGTAAAGAGCTATCTGAGATCGGCTATATGAAAGAGTCAGGAATTGTAGGAATTTCTGATGATGGTAATACAGTGATGAATTCGGAACTAATGCGCTTAGCTTTGGAGTATGTACAGGCTTTCGATTTACCGGTGATTGCTCACTGTGAAGATGAAGTATTAGCTAATGATGGTGTAGTTAATGAGGGATACTACTCTACATTAAGCGGTCTAGATCCGATTCCGGCAGCAGCAGAGGATGTGATTGTAGCTCGTGATATTCGCTTAGCAGAGATGACAGATGCTCATCTTCATATTGCCCATATCAGCACAAAACGAGCGGTAGAGATGGTTAGAGATGCTAAGGAACGCGGTGTAAAAGTTACTGCGGAAGTTACACCACATCACTTTACCTTAACTGATCAAGAGATTACTTCTTTCGATACTAATACTAAGGTTAATCCACCGCTGAGAAGTAAGGAAGATGTTGAGGAGATTAAAGCAGGATTAGCTGATGGTACAATAGATGCGATTGCTACTGATCATGCTCCTCATGCTTGGGAAGAGAAAGATGTGGAGTATAATTATGCTCCATTTGGGATCTCAGGTTTAGAGACAGCACTTTCTTTAGTAATTACCGAGCTAGTTAAACCGGGGATTATTACTTTAGAAGAGGCAATCGAGAAGTTAACGATTAATCCAGCTCAGATCTTAGGTTTAGAGAAAGGATCTTTAACTGAAGGAAGTATAGCTGATATTACAGTAATTGATTTAGATAATGAATATCAAGTAGATGTTGATCAGTTCTATTCTAAAGGAACGAATACTCCATTTGCTGGTCGTAAATTAACAGGACAAGCAACCGCTACAATAGTTAATGGTCAGGTAGTAATGCAGGATGGAGAAATAATATAAGGGAGTGAATCAGATGGCTGGATTTATTGATAGATTAGAAGAGAAGATTAGAGAGAAAGAGAGCTTTGTCTGTGTTGGATTAGATCCGCGTTTGAATCGGATTCCAAGTCAGATTAAAGAAGATATTGTAGTAAAGTTAGGTAAGACTAAAGAGGCAGTAGGTGAGATATTTTTAGAGTTTAACCGCGGGATTATTGATGCTATTGCTGATTATGCTCCAGCAGTTAAACCTCAAATTGCCTTTTATGAACAGTATGGTTACCACGGAATTAAGGCTTATCAAGAGACAATTAAGTATGCACAAGAGCAAGGCTTATTGGTAATCGGTGATGCTAAGCGAAATGATATCGGTTCGACAGCTAAGGCTTATGCTGACGGGCATTTAGGTAAGGTAGATTTTTGGGATGAGTCAGAGTTAGGATACGGAGCTGATGCTTTAACGGTTAATGGTTACTTAGGCAGCGATGGTATAGATCCATTTTTAGATTCCTGTAATCAACATGATCGCGGTATCTTTGTCTTGGTTAGAACTTCTAATCCTTCAGCTGGTGAGCTACAGGATTTAGAGGTTGATAACGAGAAGATATATGAGAAGATGGCTCAGTTAGTTAATCAGTGGGGTGCTAAGACTAAAGATGGCGACGGATTTTCAGCAGTAGGAGCAGTAGTTGGTGCTACTTATCCTAAGGAGGCTGCCCAGTTAAGAGAGTTAATGTCTGATGCTTACTTCTTAGTACCTGGTTATGGTGCGCAGGGAGCAGGGGCTCAAGAAGTAGTTCCTTCCTTTAAAGAAGATGGCTATGGAGCAATTGTTAATTCCGCGCGCGGGATTATCTTTGCTTATGAACGTGAACCATGGCAGGATAAGTTTACAGAGGCTGAATATCAAGCAGCAGCTAAGGCAGCAGTTAAGTATATGCGCGAGGATATTAATCAAGCTTTAGCTGATAATGGACAGCTACCTTGGTAAGTAGATGGTAGTAAAATGAGGGAGGTTATGGCATGGCTAGACAAGCTACAGGAGAGATTTTAGCCAATCAACAGTTAACTGAGATAGATTATAAGATGGTAATTTCATTACCTGAGCTGGCAGCAGAGATTGATTCAGGACAGTTTCTACACGTTAGATGTACAGATGGATTAGATCCCTTACTGAGAAGACCAATTAGTATCTACCGTTATCAGCGCCAAGCAGGTACACTAGAGATTGTCTATCGCGTCTTTGGTGCTGGAACTAAGGCTTTAGCTAAGCGAGAAACTGGTGAAGTAATTGATGTCATGGGACCGTTAGGTAATGGCTTTGAGTTAGATAATATCGGTGAAAAAGTAGTAGTTATCGGTGGGGGGATTGGAACTGCACCGTTAGTAGCTCTACTAGATGATTTGGTAGCTCTTGATAAGGAAGTAACAGCAATAGTAGGAGCTCAGACTAAAGAGGAATTATTCTGTTTAGATGAGTTAAAAGAGATGCCAATTGAGTTACAGATTGCTACTGATGATGGTAGTTTAGGACACGAAGGCTTTGTGACGGAGCTATTAACTGCTCAGTTAGAAGAAATAGATTATGACCAGGCTTTTGCTTGTGGGCCAACTCCAATGTTACGAGCGGTACAGTCAATAGTTAATGAAGATAATTTAGAGGCACAACTATCTTTAGAAGAGCGTATGGGCTGTGGGACAGGAGCCTGTCTATCCTGTGTCTGTGAAGTAGAAGTTGCAGCTGGAGCAGATGTAGAATATCGTAAGGTCTGTACTGATGGCCCTGTCTTTAAGGCAACAGAGGTGATTTTAGATGAATAAGCCTAACTTAAGTCTTAATTTAAATGGATTAAAGCTCCAGAACCCAGTAATTACAGCGTCAGGTACTTTTGGCTTTGGAGAAGAGTACGAAGACTATGTTGATTTAGATAGATTAGGGGGAGTAATGGTCAAAGGTACGACATTAGAACCTAAAGCTGGTAATCCGACACCGAGAATTGCTGAAACACCGGCGGGGATGTTAAATGCTATTGGCTTACAAAATCCTGGTGTCGATCACTTTATCGAGCAGATTTTGCCTCGTATTAAAGACTACAACTTCCAGATAATTGTTAATATTTCTGGTAATAGTGTCAATGACTACGCTAAGTTAGCTAGCAAGTTAGATCAGGTAGAAGTAGCTGCGTTAGAGATTAATATCTCCTGTCCTAATGTGAAGAAGGGCGGTTTAGCCTTTGGAACTCAGCCACAGATGGCGGCTGATGTAGTTAAAGCAGTTAGCTCAGAGACTGATTTACCGGTTATTACTAAGTTATCACCTAATGTAACGGATATTACAGCAATTGCTCAGGCAGTAGAAGAGGCAGGAACTGATATTATCTCCTTAATCAATACTTTAATCGGAATGAAGATTGATATTGAGCGTCAAGAATCGATCTTAGCTAATCAGATTGGTGGGCTATCGGGACCGGCTATCCGTCCGGTAGCAGTACGAATGGTGCATCAGGTAGCTCAAGCAGTTGATTTGCCGCTGATTGGAATGGGTGGTATTATGAGCGGTCGTGATGCCATTGAGTTCTTATTAGCCGGAGCTAGTGCAGTTTCAATCGGTACAGCTAACTTTGTTAATCCTAATGTTTCAATGGAAGTAATCGATGAGATTGAAGAGTACTTAAGCAGCAATGGATATGATTCTATAGAGGAGATTGTTGGATTAGTAGATTAATTAAATAAGGAGTGAGATTAATGAATGAAACAGAGGTAAAAGAGATATTTAGAGAGACAGGTGTACTACAGGAAGGTCACTTTAAGTTAACTTCAGGTAAGCACAGTAATGAGTATTTACAGTGTGCGCAAGTATTTCAGTATCCAGAGTATGTAAGTAAGTTATGTGATGAGTTAGCTGGTCGCTTTGATAATCAAGAGATTGATTTAGTAATTGCTCCTGCTATCGGTGGAATTATCATGTCCTATGCAATGGGCGCAGCAT
>JBNJEL010000018.1:0-25638 GCA_051745835.1 Bacillota bacterium | reverse complement strand
TACCGTCATGAGCTAAAATAACCGAGAAGTTCTCAAACTCAAAGTAATCTTTTAAAATTTGACATATATTCCGATCATCTTCGATAATTAAGATTGTAGCTTGGCTCATCTTTTCCCTCCTAGCAAAACGAAAGCCTTTTTCTCAACATTGAGAAAAAGGCTTTTAAAAAAATTGGTTAAGATTTATTTGGCAATTTCTGCAACGGATTAATAGTGTCTTCATTTACAAAAATTCTAAAATCAAGGTGTGGTCCTGTACTCCGACCTGTACTTCCTGAGCGAGCTATTCTCTGTCCTTGATTTACATGCTCACCAGATCGTACCAATAATTGCGAGTTATGAGCATACAGCGTCTTAGTTCGCTCATCATGAGCAATTATTACTGTCTTGCCAAATCCCTTTACCCAAGAACTAGTAATTACTCTACCTCCGGCAGCAGCTTTAACTGTACTACCTTTAGGAACTGAAATATCTATCCCACCATGAAAGTGATTTTCTGAAGTGATAGGATGAACTCGCTGACCATAACTTGAAGTAATCTTACCTTGAACCGGCCAAATAAAACGAGAACGATAACTATTGACTTTTTGCTGCCGATTTTTACTATTCTCACTCCGACGTGGGATCTTAATTGTCTGTCCAGTTCTGATACTATCATTACTTAACCGATTTAATTCTTTAATCTCTTTTACATCACTATTATATCTCTTAGCTAGTTCTGTTAATGTATCACCACTGCTTATCTGATAATCAATAACAATCGTATAAGCATCTTTATTTCTTCCGCCGCCTAAAGCTGTCTCAGGAATTGTTAACTCTTGTCCTGGAATAATTATATTTGAGGTTAAATTATTCTCTTGTTTAATAGTTGCTACATCCACATCATACTCTTGGGCTAGATCATATAATGAGTCACCTGATTGCACCTCATACTCCAAATCAACCTTATCATTAATCAAATAATAGATAGTCTTAGTTCCTACAATCCCATCGGGAGCTAAATCCTTCTGTTGTTGAAACTTTTTAACTATCTCTTCAGTGCCACTACCAAAAACACCATCAACATCAACTTCATAACCCAAATTATTCAGTTTCTGTTGTAAAGTAGTAACGTCATCTCCTACCATACCTTTTCTGAGGTTTCTAACTCCTAGATTAGAAGCCAAAGCAGTTGTAGAATAACTAATTACTAATAGAGCAATAACCACTATTCCCAAGAGTGTTCTAAATTTTTGTCGATTCACTATTTTATCCTCCTAAATTCTGGCTACTACATCCCGCTATCATATTAATTCGTTACTCTTATAACAAATTCCTGCTAATTTTTTAGATTATTCTATCTATTATTATAATCAAATCTGACAAGATTAAAAGTAATTTTAAGAATTAATTGTAATTACTAATCCAAAATTAATTCTTCATCTTTAGTACTTCCCGCTGCAAAGTCTTCTTTCATCTCTTCAAACCCATCGCGCCCTAAAATACCATAAGTATACTGTTTACCTAATTCAACTCCCGGCTGATTAAAGGCATTAATATTGTATAGTTCTCCACTAAAAGCAGTCTGTAACTCTAATAGATAAAGAAGTTGACCAATACTAAATTCATTAACCTCTGGTAGAGTAATAGTACAGTTTAAGCGTTGATTCTTAGTTAAAGCTAACTCACTAGCCTGCTGTTCAGTCTTAATTAAGCGATTTAAGGTATGTTCTCCTAGATAAGATAGACTGTCAATATCAGAATAAGGATTAGGAATGGAGACTTCTGTACCATAATCATCAACTGTTAGAAAGGTAATTACCTTATCATAAGGCCCTTCCATATATAGCTGCATTTGCGAATGTTGATCGGTGGTTCCTAATGCTTTAATCGGTGTAGGACCCACATAAACCTCCTTACCAGCTCGATTCTGTCGCTTACCTAATGATTCAGCCCATAACTGACGATACCAATCAGCTACATCACGCAGCTTTTCTACATAAGGCATCATCACTGACATACTCTTACCCTGCTGATCAGCTAAGTACTGCAAAGTAGCATTTAAGTAAGCAGGATTCTCCCATAGATTATCACTGTTACAGATCTCTTGCATATAAGCCGCTCCTGCTAATAATTCATTAATATCAATCTCACAAAAAGCTGCTGGTAATAAACCAACTGGTGATAAAACAGAGAAACGCCCTCCCACATCATCAGGAATATAGAAACTTTTCATTCCTTCCTGTTGGGCTATCTTAATTAGATTACCAGAATCTCGACTAGTAGTTGCTATGAAGTGCTTAGCCACCTGCTCTTCTCCTAGCCTATCAGCTACTAACTCACGAGCAATTAAGAACTGACTCATCGTTTCAGCAGTTCCACCGGATTTAGAGATAACATTAAAGACGGTCTTCTCTAAATCTAAGCTCTCGATTAACTCCTTAAACCGAACGGGATCAACATTATCAGAAACAAATAATCGCGGTGGTTGTTGTTCATAAGAGTTCATAAAAGCCGTCCGTAAAGTTATCGCTCCCAACGCCGAACCACCAATACCTAAGACTACAAAATTATCAAACTGCTCTCTTAATTGAGCTGCAGTCTGATTAATTCTATCTACAATCTCTTCATCCATCTGAGGTAACTTCATAAAGCCTAAAGTACCATCTGCTCTAGCCTGATTAATCGCCTGAATAGCTTGATTTAGCTGCGGCTCTAACTTATCAATATCCTCTTGAGTAATTCCTTCTTTAGCCCCTACTTGATCAGCAAACATATTATTGACATCCAATCTTACTCTCATCTTTTGCTGCCACTGATGATCCTCATACCTTAAATCACTCATCACTAAACCCTCCTTAAGTAATCTAACATCTTTTATCCTTAGCTTATACTAGTCAACAAATTATTATTTACCACTCTTATTATGTAATTAATTATATCATCTAAATTGCTAAAAAGAAACCAGGATTAACAATTATTAGAGGAAATATCTTCTTTTTAACTGATTAGTTTTATCTCAATTAAGAACATTTTAAGTTTAATTACATATATCTATTACTAAGACTCCCTAACTACTTTAAAGTAGGAGGTGAGTTAAATAGGTTACTCTAAAAGCACTAAAAATAAGAACCAGATTTGGTTTAAGAAAGTAGAAGATAAGAGTAATCACTCTCAAATCCGTGCTACTACCAAGGCTAATTCTTCTCAGACTACAACACGTCCTAACTTTCATCAACAGTTAACTAATCATCTCTACCACTACCTACATATTATATTGACTGTTAAAGAGAAAGAGATTGATTACCACGGAGTGCTAACCAGAGTCGAGGAGGACTTTATTACTTTAATCAAAAACCAAGAAATTATAGAAATCCCTATTAAAGAGATAACAGCACTAATCTATAAAGCACGACCACGCTTTAATTCTGACCGACTCAAAAAAATAATTAAAGAAGCAGTATCCGAATGTTTAGCTGCTTATTTAGATTAAGAGTCAGAAAGTAGCCTACTACCTTCTGACTCCTCTTAGTTAATCCATGTAAGAGTCATTACCAGCTCCATAAGTCTGCTGTTTAAGTGCAGCAATTGAAGTAAACGGAATCTCAATTCTATATTCGCCGTCAATTAAGGTTAGATAGTCAATTCCTACCTGACTTAAGACCCCGCGGTGTAGACAACAGCCCTCACCAGCAGTAATAACAACCTGAACTGAATCTCCCACCTGAGTCTCTAACTGCTCTACAAAGTCATAATGCATCCTTACCCCTCCTCTATTTATTTATTGCCAACAATGGTCATAGTGATCTTCATCACTGGCACCACCGGCTAACTTTCTTATTGCAGCTATCTGATCAATTGGAATTTCAATTCGTTCATCATTGTGAACTAATACAATAAAGTCATCCTTAATTGCACAGAGTATACCCCGCTGCTGACAACTTTCCTCACCCGCTTTAACTATCACCGTCATAAAATCACCAACCTGCATCTCTAACTGCTCAGTAAAGGTCATCTACTCCCCCCTTTTAATTCCTATCTAACTTACTAAATCATATGTAATTTTGTAGTAAAGTGTTACATTCCTAATTAGCCATAATTTTAATTTAAATAAAATAATTTAATATCTAAGCAGGATTATGAATAAATTTATAAAAATATATATTTAATAATCATTATTATTTGTACCATATTACTTAACATAAAGGAGTGATTACTTAATGATCTGGAGAGAAGAACTAAAAATAGGAGTAGACGAAATTGACAACCAGCACCAAGAACTATTTAATCGTTTAAATGAATTCCTCAAAGTTGTTAGAAATAAAGATGAATCCCAATCTACTAAGAAAGAAAAAGTTAGAGATACTTTAGCTTTTTTAGAAGAATATGTAGCTGTTCACTTTTCTGCCGAAGAGAAGATTCAACTTAAAAATAATTATCCTAACTTCGAAGAACACCATCAAATCCACGAAGAGTTTAAAGAAGAAATAGCTGACTTTAGACAGAAGTTTAGTGGAGGTAATTATGATGAAGAATTACTAATGGAATTTAGCGGACATCTTTTAACCTGGTTAATTAATCATGTCGCTAATGAAGACCAAAAGATTGCCGATTACATAAACAACCAATCATAAGGGAGGTAAAATTATGAAATCAGAATATATCAATCCAGTTTTAAATGCTACCAATGAAGTCCTAGAAAACATGTTACAAATAGAAGCAAAACAAGGTGAATTAGAAGCCCAAGATGAAGCCATCTCAACCCAGAAGGCTAATATTTCAATTAGCATTACTGGCGATCTAGCAGGTTCAATCTTATTTAGTTTTTCAGAAGATATGGCATTGAAGATGGTCGAAAAAATGTCTGGAATGGAGATGGATGAATTAGATAAGTTCGTTACTTCTGCTATTGGTGAATTAGCTAATATCATTAGTGGTAAGGCAATGACTAATTTACATGATGGAAATTACTGTTGTGATATAGCACCGCCACAGATTATCATTGGAGATAACCAAACTATCTCAATGGAGACTAGTAAGATCTTAACTGTACCTCTCAAAACTGACTTAGGAAAATTCGAGATTAATATGTCAATCAGTCAATCATAAATCAAAGGAGCCCGATAAATTATTAGGGCTCCTTTTTAAATTGAACTTACCTAAATTATAGCTTATCCTTAAATTTCTCTACTAACTCCTGCATATCATTAGAGACATCATTTAACGTTTGTGCTGAGCTAGCCATCTCGTGAATAGTAGCTGTCTGTTCTTCAGTGGAAGCTGTTGCTTCCTGAGTTGAATCAACAATCTCAGTAAAGGCATCAGAGATCTCTTCGATCATTCCTACGGTTTTATGAGCCGTCTCTACTGTTTCCTTTTGAACCTCTTTAATCATCTGTTCAATCTCTTCAACCGCTTCCGTCGACTCCTCAGCTAACTCTTTAACCTCTTCTGCTACTACAGCAAAACCTTTACCATGTTCTCCAGCTCGGGCTGCTTCAATTCTAGCATTTAAGGCTAAAAGATTGGTCTGATCGGCAATATCGGTAATCGTATTGATTGCTTCTTCTACCTGTTCAGCCGTCTCCTCAGACTTATTAGCTAATTCACGAATCTCATTAGTTGCCTGATCTACCACATCGGACTGCTCTTGACTATTATCTGAAATATCAATCATCTTATTAGTTAAGTTATCAGCTACATTACTAATCTCGTCACTAGATAGTGCTAAATCTTCTGAGATACCAGCCACTTCATCAGTAGCTCCTTCTAAAGTATCAATCACACTACCTAACTCCATAAATTCCATAATGTAACTTTCCATTGCTACCTGCATATCTAAATTAGTAATCCGCAAAAAAGCCATAAACGCTTTAAACATCTTCTCTTGATCATCAGCATACTCTTTAGCAATTAAAGGTAAGACCTGATTATAATAAATTGCATAAGCTCCAATATAGAACTCAGGAGTAAGATTAATCTGATCGTGAATCTTACCAATCTTTAAGCGATTACGAAAGTACTCTTCACCATAATCACCATCAAAGAGATCATAAAAATAACCTTTCTGTGCCTTCTTCAAACGCTGGACGGTACTATGATCTTCAATAAAACTATTCGCCTGCGGAAAACTAGTGATTTTGTCGTAAAAACCGTCCACTATATTCCCCACTTCATCAGTTAAAAAGTCCTTCATCTCCAATAATAGTTCTCTATCTTCTTCATCGAAACCAACAAATTTCTTACGTCTTTCAATCTCCTCTATCTCTATATCCATCTCTAAATCATCAGCAAAATTATTCATTGACTCCCTCCTCTAACTTTGTTACTTATTTTTCATAGATGTTTACATATTATATTAATTGTACATTATATCCTACTTTTCCTCTTTCCAATCTAATTTTATGAAAATTAAATTCCCGGAATTAAACTCATCTAGTTAACCAATAAAAAAGAAGAGCAGATAACACCTACTCTCCCTGTACAATCATAATTAATCACAAAATTCTATATTATCTTTTACTGTCTTCTTGATCATCTACCTCTTGATAATCAACATCTATCGATTGTGACAAGTCATCCCACTTATCTTCATCATCCACCGTACTTTTATTCTCCTTAGAATGATTACTACTGCTAGAGTGACCAAAAAAGCTAAACTCTAAGTTACCCTTATCTATCTGCTCCTTTAATTTTTGACGGACTAACTCTCTTATTTTACCTCGAGTTGTAGGAATCACCAAACTAAATCCAGTAATATCGGTTAACAGCCCAGGTGTTAATAACATTACACCACCAATTAAGATCAATAATCCTTCAATCAAAGTATTAGCAGGTAATTTACCAGCAGATAAAGAATTGTTAATCCGATTAATAACTAAAAATCCTTGGCTTCTAGCTAAGGAAACTCCGACTACTCCTGTCAAAGCAACTAAACCTACCGTAGGCAAAAATCCTACATAACCGCCTAACTTAATTAAGAGAACTAATTCAACCATCGGCACCATCGTAAATAAAAATAGTAATCTAACAAACATCCTCTCACCTAACCTTTATCATTAGCCTATTTATCTTATTATACAGATTGTAAATTTAAAATTCAATTTAATCTCAATAATTAAATCTGTGATATACTTATGTCAAATCTATATCAATTAGTACTTCGATAAAAAAAAGCATACCCTAATTTTGGTATGCTTAACTTAAATATCTTCTTTAACCACCATAAGTTATATCCTGCTCACTATACCATTCTAAGGCTTGATGAAACTGTTGAGCTGTAAAGTTAGGCCAGTAGTCATCAACTACATAAAAGTCCGCATAAACTGACTGTACCGGTAAAAAGCCGCTTAACCGTCGGCGAGAGCCCCATCTAATAATTAAATCTATCTGTGAGATCTGCCTAGAATGTAAAGCCTGAGCTAACTGAACGTCACAACTATCTTGTTCTGCTAAACATTGTAAGTCCCACTGCCAATCATAATTAACTAAGAAGTTAACTTTAATCTGCCCCTCATCAACCTGACGTTTATCAGTATAAGAGAGAAGCTGATCAGGAAAGATGTCAGCTTGGGTATCACCAACCACCAATAAAGCAACATCTTCGTCCTTAATTCGTTCTACTGCTTCCACACAAGCCTGTCGAAAAGCGATAATCTGTTTAGGAGGACGCTTCGTATTATCAACCGTAAATCCATAATAAGTAACTTCACTAACACCCACCTTGCGACATAACTGTAATAATTCAACCCCTGGCTGTAAGCCATGCTGATAACCTCGCTCTTTAGCTAAACCCTTACTTTCTGCCCAGCGGCGATTACCATCAGGAATAACTCCTATATGTTCGGGAATTCTCATCTAATCCCTCCCTTGACTAGTCCTATACTTATTATGACCAAGGAAGGTAGAAATAATCAATCTAATCCTGATTAATTTCAACTTCTTCTAAATTAGTATAGACTTGCCGTAATGTAATTACCATCCAGGAAATAATGCCTACTGCAGTTAGCAGTTCAGAAATAGGAACTGCAAACCACAACATTTCTAAACCATAAACTTCACCTAAGAAATACATTACCGGTAAGACAATTAAGATCTGCTTAGAGATTGAATGGACTAAACTAGGAAATCCTTTACCAATTGCTTGAAAAGTAGTCGAAGCAATTAATGCTGGCCCCATTACAACAAAGCCTAAGCTCATTCGCTTTAAAGCTGTAACTCCCATTTCTAACAACTGAGGATTGTCATTAAATAGCTGGAGTAGCACCTTAGGAAAGAGTTGAAAAGTCGCAAATCCGGCCGTGGTAATAATTGTACTAACTATTAGACCCAACTTAACTGTTTCTCTCATACGATCCTGTCTACAGTGACCATAATTATAACCTACTATAGGCATATAACCCTGAGCTAGACCAACTACAGTTAAAAAGACAAAAGACAGTAATCTAAAGTAAACTCCAAAGACCGCTACTGCTAACGCACTATAAGTACCAACAATTCTATTAGCACCAGCAACCATTAAACTAGTCGACATCGGCATCGCCATAGCTGGAATACCGACTTTATAGATCTTTTTAACTAAACCGAAATTAAATTCAAAGTTCTTAAACTTAATCTCTATCTGATTATCACCTTTAAAGAGAATCCATAAGATAAAGATACCGCCAATCAGCCGCGATGTAACAGTAGCTATCGCAGCCCCAGCAATCCCTAATTTAGGAAAGATACCAATTCCAAAAATTAAAAAAGGATCAAATAATATATTCAATCCTGCGCCAATAATCATAGTCAACATCGGCACAAAAGTATTACCTTCTCCCCGCAGAATATTATTAGCAATTACCGGAAAGAAGATAGCAATCGAACTAACTAAAATAATCCTCGTATAATCAACTGCTAAATTAATTAAATGTTGTTCATTAGTAAATAATCTAATGAGATTATCTGAAAAGAAAAATCCTAAAATCGCAACTACAACTCCATAAATCACAGTAATTAACATTGTATGTTCAGCAACACTATTAGCTTGTTCAGTTCTATTCTGTCCTAATGATCTTGAAATCAATGAACTTGCTCCCACTCCTGTACCAGCTCCAATAGCAATTAAGATCATCTGCACCGGAAAAGCTAAAGAAATAGCAGCCAAAGCTTCTTTACTCAGATGACCAATATAGATACTATCAACTACATTATAAAGTGATTGAATGACCATCCCTACAATCCCTGGCACTGATAACTTAATTAAGAGAGGTAAGATTGCTTCTGTCCCTAACCGATCTGATTCTTTAGTTAATTCTGTATCTAACATAATACCCTCCTCAGTAGATTAAACTTTGTAGTGTTGCAAATTAAATATTTCACTTACTTCTAATTAATTTAAGGTAGAAACTACTAACTACTACACTGAAGCGGAGGCTAAGTATGTATCCCTCTTCTACCTAAGATATATTAAATTTAGTTAACTACTACCTACTCTCAACAATTAATTTAGATAAAAAAATTAATAGTACACTATTATAATGATATAAAAAAACCAAAGAAATATCAAGAAAAAAAACGCGGAGTAATCTCCCCGCGTTTGATGACTAAAGCTAGCTTATTATAACTACCAATATTAAGCTAAAGATGGTAATTCAAATACACCAGCAATTCTAATAAATTTAACATTGGGATGAGCTGCTGCTTGTGGACAACTATCTAAAACAACACGTTTACTTTCTACTTGAATCTGCTCTAGAATTTGATCCTCAAACTCTTCTGAAGTAGGACACTCTAATCCCGAATTACAAGCAGCTACGATATTATTAACACAGACAGTACTGCCACAACTAATATCATTATTATTATTAAAATCAGGATTACTAACTTCTGAACTTAAAATTCCACTCACTACATTTCTAATCGAAACATTATACTGAATGCAGCCAATTAATCTTAATACATCCATCTCCAGGTTCTCACAAATTAAGTTTCCTTCATTATCATAACAGCTAGTTTCACAGGTATCCTTACAACACTCCAATTTAGGTGTAGCTACAATATCAATATCTTGAGCACTAACTTCACTAAGATCAACTTCTAAATTACCCGGCACTTCTACAATACAACAGAAAGGCACATCCAAATCCACACCACAATCCTCATCAACCTGCTGTAAAATAAGATCTTTTTCTATCTCTTTCACACTTTCACCTCCTTCTAATACACTCTGTTGAAGATTAGACTCCACAGAGCTATCTCTAGTTGCCTCCTCCTCAAAATCCTCACTATAAGGCTCCTGCTTTTGATCCATCTTAATCCACTCCTTAGTTAAATTTTCTAATCCATCCCCTAACTGGCCCTGAATAATTACTTCAATTCCTTCAATCTCTTTAGCAGCTAAGTTACGAATAAACCTTTTCTGATCATCAGTAATTATATCTTCAATCTTAATGGTAAAGAAACTCACTATTATCTACCTCCTTGGACAATTACTGCTACTCTCTTAGCATATATTTACTGTATCTTCACTACATAATATGAATCTAACTCTAAAAAGTGAAAGTTCGTAATTAATAATTCATTTTTAGTCTGTTAAATAAAAAACTCCCCTATAAAGGGGAGGAAAAACTAGTTAGTATTATTGATAATTTTTTTCTAAATAATCAATTATAGCTACTGAATCATGGACTACAGTGCCGTCACTATCCTCTAAAACAGGTACCTTAATCTGTCCCGACAGCTCTTTGATTGTAGTTCTATCTTCTTTAGCATGTGGTACTTCGATAGTTTCATACTCTAAGTCTAATTCGTCTAACTTATCACGTACCTTCATACAATAAGGACAACTTTGAAATTGATAAAGAGTAATCATTATCTTCCTCCTTTCCTTAGTTATTCTTATTCATTTTTGACTGAAGAGTAAACTCCCGGTTATCTTTCTTAATTGACAGATAAATAATTTGATGTTATCATGCAAAAGAAATATTATTATCTTACGAAAGGTTGCAGTTAGTTATGCTTAAGAAGTTAAATCAGAAATTAAATCAACAGGTAGATTCTACTATCGGATCAATTCCCAAATCATTATTTCAGCTCTCGTGGCCTATTATCCTTAGTAATCTAATGCATATGACCTATAACTTAGTCGATACTATCTGGGTTGGTAAAGTAGGTGCTAAAGCAGTAGCAGCAATCTCACTTAGTTTCCCAATTATCTTTGTGCTGCTCTCGTTAGGTATCGGTTTTACTATCGCTGGTACTACTTTAGTTGCCCAATATACTGGAGCTAAACGCCCTCAAAAGGTTAATCAAGTTGTAGGTCAAATCTTTAGTTTTGTATTGAGTATAGCGATTATCTTCTCTATTATTGGCTTTATCTGGGCCCCCCTACTGCTAAGTTGGTTAGGAGCTGCTTCAGATGTATTACCTTTAGCTGTTAATTATATGCGGATTATCTTTAGCGGAATGATCTTTATGTTTCTCTTTATTATCTTTTCTGCTTTATTGCGTGGCAGCGGCAACAGTATTACTCCAATGAAGTTAATGTTTGGCTCAACGCTACTTAATATTATCTTAGATCCGCTCTTGATCTTTGGCGTAGGTATTATACCACCATTAGGAGTTAGCGGAGCTGCTATTGCAACCATTACCTCGCGGGCAATAGCAGCTTTAATAGGAATCTACTATCTTTGGCAGGGACGATACGGTATTAAGTTAAAGTTAGAAGCTCTTAAGCCTAATTGGAACTTGATCAAAGAGATTATTAAGATTGGTGCTCCCTCAGCCATTGAACAATCAACACGCGGTTTAGGAATGACAGCAATCATGAGTATTGTAGCCAATTTCGGCACTTTAACTGTCGCAGCTTTTGGCATCTGTACGCGACTTTTATCTTTAGTAATTATGCCTTCACGCGGCTTTAGTACTGCTGTTACGACCATGGTGGGCCAGAACTTAGGAGCTAATAAAATTAAACGAGCTGAAAAGAGTACCTATATCAGCGTAGTGATTAACTTCATCCTATTAACTGTTGTGGGAGTAATCTTTTATTTTACTCCGCAACTGATTATTAAGATATTTAATGATAACCCTACTGTGATACAGATTGGCGCTTCTTTCTTAAAAATTAATAGTTTACTCTTCGGTTTTATGGGGACTTTAATCGTTGTTAACGGCGGTTTTAGAGGAGCAGGTAATACCCTTGCTGCTATGTTCTTCTCTATTTTCTCTCTTTGGATTATCCGCATACCATTAGCCCAACTATTAAGTACTAACTTTAACTGGGGTGCTAACGGTATCTGGTGGTCTTTTCTCTTTTCCAATCTATTAGGTGGTCTGATAGCTCTAGGCTGGTTTAGCACCGGCAGTTGGAAGAAGAATATCATTAATAAGCAGCAAGAGCATAAGTAGCAGATCTACTACTTATGCTTACTTTTATATTCCTGCTTAAATTGATACATCTTATCATCAGCCCGTGAGATTAACTCCTCACTATCAATTTCTTTATCAGCAGTATATTCTTCAATTCCATAGCTAATACTCATTGGATACTCAATCGCTTCTGTTTCTTTTAACTCTTGTAAAGCTGTCTGCATCCGCTCTAGAATCTGTACTGCTTCCTCACCAAAAACATTAGCGATAATAATTATAAATTCATCTCCACCTAACCGAGCAACTGTATCCGAATCACGCACCCCATTTTTTAATGTATCTGCTACATGCTTAATAAACTCATCTCCAGCTCCATGTCCATAATTATCATTAACTAACTTAAGATCATTAATATCGACAAAAGCTAACGAGAAACAACCACCCTGCCGATTTGCTTCCACAATTGTCTCCTCAAGGATCTGATAGCCAGCCCGGCGATTATAGAGATTAGTCATTTCATCTCGCTTTGCTTTATATTTAAGCTGTTTTTTAAGGTTCTTCTCCTCAGTAATATCCTCTTTAATGCCAATAAATGATTCAATTTCGCCACTAGAATTAATTAAAGGAGTAATTCGTGCTCGTTCCCAGTACTTATCTCCATTCTTCTTCTCATTATAAAATTCTCCCTTCCAAGTTTGACCATTATTAATTATCTCCCATAAATCTTTATAATATTGATTACTAAATTTATCTGCTTTAAGAATTCGCGGATTCTTACCAATTACTTCCTGACGTTCATAACCAGTTACCCGCTCAAAAGCAGAGTTCACATACTCTATCTCTCCCTTTGTATCGGTAATTACTACTGATACCGGGCTCTGTTCAACTACCTGAGAAAAGACCTCTAACTCCTCTTCTAACTGAATACGATAACAACGATTAATCAACAATAAGACGATAACTACTCCTAACCCAAGTATTACATAATGAATTGCCAGAAAAATTCCTCGATCTTGAGCAGTATGGAAAAAGCCCTGTAGCGGTCTTAGAATAGATAACTGCCAGCCATTTACCTCAAGGTTGATAGAGTTAGCAAGGTGTTTTCTTTGATCTATTACCATCTGTCCTTTATCAATCTGTAAAGAACGATAGAGATAGTGCTGCTGATTGCTGGCAAAAACTATACCTTGAGGATTATTAAGTAACATAGTACCAGAGAACTCTTGAAGTATCTGATCTACCTCTGTTAAGCCAACTTTAATCACTAAGACACCAATAATCTGTTCCTTATCTCTAACCGGTGCACTAAAATAAAACCCGCGCTGATTAGAGGTTTTACCAACTGCACCATAGATATCACGATTACCAGCTACTGCTTCTTTAAAGTAGGGGCGAAAGGAATAATCATTACCTACAAAATCTTGATTACTACTACCATAAGTAGTACTTGCAATTACTGTACCTTGTAAGTTCATTAAGTAAACTGTATCAGCATCTAGGATCTGTTTAGCATCATTTATCAAATAATTAGTATAATCATTAGCTGCTCCTTGTTCGAAAGTAGCAATAATTTTAGGATGCTCTTTTAATGTATCCAAAGCTTTTCTGACTCTAAAGAAGATACGATTTTTTATCTTTTCTGCTACTCTATCTAATTTCAACTGCATCATCTCTTGGCGGTGATGATAGCTAATCTTTTTTAAATAGAAAGCAACCGGAAAGTTAATTACTATCAACCCTACTATTACTAAAATAATCATCACTCTATGTTTCTTACTCAAATTAGTTATCTGTTTCATCATTCCTCCCCCTCTACCAATCAATTCATTAACAGTATTAATTACTATTTATATAAAGTATACTGGATAACTCAAGTAATAGTCAAGTTATTTTATATATTTTATCATAATTAAAAACGACTGGATAAAATATCCAGTCGTTAAAGTTTAACCTGCTATCTTATTTTTTGCTTTCTGCGGAAGAGCTATAATAAATTCTTTAATATCCTCGAGTACTAAATAAAGAGTAGGAATAACTAAGATAGTCAATAGATTACCAGTAATTAATCCTCCAATTGCAGTAATTCCCATTGGAGCCATAGCTTCAGAGCCACTACCCCAGCCAGCAGCAACCGGAATCAATCCTAAAATAGTAGTAAAACCGGTCATTAATACTGGACGAACTCGCATAGGACTACCTCTCAGTACTGCCTCTTTACGACGCAGACCTCTACTGCGTAAGATATTAATATAATCGACCAGAACAATTCCATTATTAACTACCACACCAACTAACATAATAATCCCAATCATCGATGTAGCACTCAAAGTCTCACCAGTAATAAAGAGCGCTACTAAAACCCCAATCAAAGTCAACGGCAAGGTTAACATTACAGTGAAAGGATGAATTAAAGATTCAAATTGAGAAGCTAAGATCATATAAACTAATAGAATTGCTATAATCAGAGCCTGAGCTAAGTTACTAAATGTCTCCTGCATATCTTCAGCCTCACCACTATAATCAACGCGATAATTAGGTGGTAACTCTACATTATCATCCACTCGTTCTCGAATCTTATCAACTACTCCACCTAAATTATTACCTTTAATGTCACTATAAATACTCACATGCCGTTCTTGATCTTGACGGTTGATCTCTGTGGGCCCTTCAGTCTTAATTATATCTGCTACAGAATTTAAATGCACAAACTGACCATTAGGAGTCATAATCTTCATTGAATTTAAATCCTCAATTGTTGTGCGGTCTTCTGAAGCTAATCTTACCTCAATATCAACTGTATCTCCATCTTCGGTACCATGATATTGAGTAGCTACTCGACCATTAACGTAAGTTTCTACCGTTCTACCAATCTTATTTACTCCTAAACCTAAATCAGACGCTCGCTTACGATCAACCTTAACTCTAATCTCTGGTTTACCTTCTTCGACAGAACTATGAACATCTTGAGTATCAGAAACATTCTCTACTTCTTGTTGTACCTTTTCAGCAATTGTAGATAATCGATCCAAATCATCTCCATAAATCTTAATTTCTAGCGGTGAATCATTACCACCACCGCCTCCTCCCATCATACTAGATTGAGCTAATCTAATCTCAGCTCCAGGAATAGACGGTAATTTCTGACGTACAGCTTCTTGAACTTCGCTAGTGCTACGCTCCCGCTCTTCTTCGTCAATTAAACGAATCATAAATTGAGCTTCATTAACTCCATCAGTACTTCCTCTGCCACCTGTACTACCAATAATACTAAAGGCTACATCAGACTCAGGAACCTGCGTTACTATCTCTTCTATCTTCTTCATCTCTTGATTTGTGGTCTCTAAATCAGTGCCTACCGGTAATTCAACATTAATTTGGAAGGAGTCTGATTCTGAATCCGGCATAAACTCTTTACCAATAAAAGGAAATAAAGCTAATGCCCCAACAAACAAGAGAATCGTTATCGTAATTGTAGTTTTACGATAGTTAAGACACCACGACAGTACTCGCTTATATATAGATAATACACGATTACCAAAATTATTAAGTGAATTTCTAAACCACTTATCTTCACTCTGCAACCTTGCAGTAGATAGTAATTTAGAAGAAGCCATTGGCACAAAAGTAATTGCAATTAAAAATGAAGCTAAAATAGCAAAGGCTACGGTCATAGCAAATGGCCCAAAAAGTTCTCTAGCAATTCCATCTACAAATGAAATCGGAACAAAGACTGAAACTGTAGTCAAAGTAGAAGCTAACACAGCTGTTCCTACTTCTCCTGAACCTTTCTTGGCAGCGCGAATCGGATTAGCTCCCTCATGTTGCAGATGGCGAAATATATTCTCTAAGACCACTATCGAATTGTCCACTATCATTCCTACTCCTAAAGCTAAACCACCTAAGGTCATTAAGTTTAATGTATATCCGCTATAAAATAAGAGAGCAAAAGCTCCAATTACTGCTATCGGGATTGCTAAACCAATAATCACTGTACTGCGTAAGCTACCTAAGAATAAATAGAGAACAATCGTAGCAAACAAGCCACCAATAATTACATTTTCTTGAACAGTAGTAATTGAATCTTTAATATAATCTGACTGATCGCGGGCAATTCCTAATGTAATATCGCTAGGTAACTCCTGTTCAATCTTCTCTAACTCTGCTTTGGCTTGATCAATAACCTCTACAGTATTAGCATCAGACTGTTTAGTAACCATAATTCCAACATTCTTCTCACCATTTAATCGCACATAAAGATCACGATCAGCAAATCCATCTTCTACTTCAGCAACATCTGAAATTCTAATTGGAGTTTCATCTCGCATATCAATAATTACATCTTCTATCTCTGTTAACTTATCAAACTGTCCTTCAGTCCGCAACAAATACTCTGTAGGCCGCTCAGTAATATCGCCGCCGGGTAAATTTACATTCTCTTCTTGCAACACATTTACTACCTGATCAATATCTAGATTATACTTCTCTAAAGCTTTACGATCCACATCAATATTAATCTGTCGTTCTTCACTACTAATTACATTTGCTGAAGCCAGTCCGGAAATTCTCTCTAATCGATCCTTAATATTATCTTCAGCTAATTCCTTTAGCTCTACACCACCACGTTGATCGGAGGAAACACCAATAATTAAAATTGGGGTTTGATCTAAATCAACCTTTCTAACTATTGGATCGTTAGCCGCATCAGGAAGCTTACTTTTAATCAAACTTACTTCTTCTCGAACATCAACTGCTGCCATATCCATATCAGTGCCCCAATCGAACTCAAGTGTAACCTGCGATAAGTCCTCTTTGGAAGTAGATCTTACTGAATCTATACCATCGACAGTAGCTACTCCTTCTTCTAATGGTCGTGTAATTGATTGTTCAACCTCTTCTGGAGCAGCACCTTCATATTCAGTTGAAATAGATACAATTGGAGTTGTCATATCTGGAAATAAGTCAACACTTAACTCAGTATAAGCAATTCCGCCTAGTAAAATAATCACCAATAGAATCATTACTGTGGTTACCGGTCGATCTACCGCAAAATCAGAAAGTTTCATTACTTCTCACCCCAGCTTTGACTGCGTACTTCGGTACCAGATTCTAAATTTGCTGGACCACGCACAACCACTTTTTCATCAACGCTTAAACCAGACTTTACTCTAATTAGCTCTTCACTTTTAATACCTAACTTAACTTCGCGGCGCTTAACAGTACCGTCCTCAACAACTAAAACATAGTTATTATCCTCTTCTTTACGTACAGCTGCCGCAGGAATAACCATTACATCGGTCAAATTAGCAACTTCTAGTTCACCAGTAGCAAACATTCCTGGTTTCAATAAGTGATCGCGATTAGGTAGTGCAATTTTTAGCCTAATTCCCCGATTGGAAGATTCTACTACAGAAGATATCTGAGTAATCTCTCCACTAAATTCTTGCGTTGGATAACTATCGACTCTTACTTTAACCTGCTGTCCTTGTTTAACTTTAGTTAGATCACGAGTGGAAATTCGCGCCGCAAATTCTAAATCAGATAACTGTACTAGATAAGCTAAAGACTCGCCTGGATTAGCAAACTCTCCAACTTCAACTAACTGCTCATTAACTACACCATTAAACGGACTATCAATAGTACGCTTATCTAATTCTACTTTAGCTCGATGTAAAGCTGCTTGAGCCTGTTCAACTTGAGCTTGAGCTGATTCATAACGACTCTTAGTCTCATCATACTTACTTTCTGAAACGACCCCTTTATTATGTAACTTTTTGATACGCTGATAATCTTTAGTTAAATTTGCTAATTCTGTCTCTGCTTGACGCAAGGAAGCTTTAGCTTCTCTAACTTGTGCTTTTTGTAGGTCGCGATCTAAAACTATTAATGATTGACCTCGGCTTACCTCTTCTCCTTCCTTAAATTTAATCTTTCTAACAACTCCTGCGCTTTCCGCTGAAAGATTAACCTCCTCTACTGCTTCTAATTCACCACTTAGACTTAATTGATCTGTTAAATTGCTGCGCTTAACAGTTGTTGTCTCTACTACTGGAGCTTGTCGCTGCGTACTTTCTTCTTTACTGCCAGAGGTTTCCTCTGTACGACCACTACATCCAGTCAAGACTAAACTAATAATTAATATACTAATAATACTAACTAAAATTCTCTTCTTCTGCACGCTACTTCCCCCTTCTTTAAACTTTAATTATCTGTTATAACCAATTTATCATCCACTTCCAGATAAGATAGTCCTAAACTACTAAGCATTTGAGCTTGATTAATTTGATACTTATACTGTTGTTGTTGATAATTCTCTTTTGCTTCCGTTAAAGCAACTTGAGCATCAATTACTTCAGTATTAGTCCCTACTCCTTCTTGATAGCGTAATCGTGCTAACCGCAAGTTCTCAGCAGCTGATTCTACTCTCTCTTGAGCTGTAGAACGCTGTTTAGCACTAAGTTCTAAATTAAGATAACTCTCCTTAACCTCTAATCGTATCTCTTCTAGCAATGTATCTAAAGCCGATTGAGCAGCATTAAAATTAGATTCTGCTTCTTGAACTAAGGCTTGATTATGTCCGCCATCATAAAGAGACCAAGATAGATTAACTCCTGTCTGCCAATTAGGACTCCCATCTGGTACAAAATCAGCCCCTGATTTTTCTACAGATCCAAACAATGAAAGTGCCGGTGCATCATCAGCCTGAGCTAGTTTAAGTTCTTGTTGAGCAAGATCTAATTCCTGTTGAACCCCTCTAAGATCAGCCCGTTCTGTTCGAGCAAATTCAAAAGCTGATTGCGGTGTTATCTCTAATTCCAACTGATTACTCTCAGTTGTTAATTCTAATTCTGTTTGATAATCCAATTCTAATAAATTTTTAAGGCGTTCATAAGTCAAATCTAAATTATTTTCTGCTTCCAACAATTCTTGTTCTACTTCATTTTTACGTACCTCTGTCTGTAAAACATCATTCTTAACTGCCGCTCCTGCTTCAAACCGTGTCCTAGCATCTTCAAGATGTTTCTCTACCTGAGCTAGTGATTCACGATTTACTTTAACTAATCTCTCTGCTTGTAAAGCTTGATAATAATTCTCTGTAATCTGATAAGCCAACTCTCTTTTTTGCGCTTCATACTCTGCCTGTAAGATCTCATAATTTAGTTTACGCTGTTCTATTTGCAGATCAACTGCTGGCTGATAGAGTAAGTAATTAAGATCAATAGTATGATTGTAACTATCCTTACTACTAGTCCCACTATTAGATAATGGTCTGCGTTCATCAAAACGAGTATAATTAGATTCCCAGTTAATCTCCGGCAATTTATTAGATCGACTCTGTTCAATCCGCTCTTTAGCTGCCTCAACCTTGTTTCGTAATTCTTCTAGCTGAGAATTATGCTCCCAACCACGACGAATACTATCAGCTAAACTTAATTCTAACTCTTGATTCTCTTCTGCTGTAATTTGAGGCGCAAAAGATAAAGTCAATGAAACTATTGTTATCATTATTACTAACCAATTACTCTTCTTTGTCACATTAATTCCTCCTTAATTCTTAGACTTTACACCACATATAAATAAATGAAAGGCTCGCTCTACTAACTCTTTAACTGTCACCTCGTCATCAAACAAATTAAGATGACTATGGAAACCAAAATTATGCATAATTCCTTGTAAGCTTAGAGCAGCATCATAAGCATCAACATCTCTAAAGATTCCTTCTTCTTTACCTGCCGTAATTAATTCAATTAATAGGTTCAATTTTTTCTCTCTAATCTCAACTAAGGATGACTTAAGCTCTTCACTCATCCCTGAATACCCTA
This sequence comes from Bacillota bacterium, assembly GCA_051745835.1. Taxonomy (GTDB): domain Bacteria; phylum Bacillota; class Halanaerobiia; order Halobacteroidales; family Acetohalobiaceae; genus JBNJEL01. Next base: position 5,488 of record JBNJEL010000018.1, on the reverse strand, counting down.
AAATAATTGCTCGTGCTAAATCCTTTTTAGTAGATAAAAATTTAATCTCTTGTTCAATGATCAGCTTAATCTTAGTATTTACCGGTTTATTACTCTCTTGAATCTCTTTAGCTTGTTGATAAAGAGAGTAACACTTTGACCTTAGTAATGACTTACCTAAGTCCTCTTTACTATCAAAATAAAGATAAATTGTCCCTTTAGCTACTCCAGCTTGTTGAGCTATTTCACCAACAGTAGCCTTATAAAATCCCTTTTGCGAAAAAACTTCTGCTGCTGCTTCTAAAATTTCTTCCTTCTTATCTTGTTCTTCCATTCATTCCACTCCTTCTCTATTTTTCTGCACTGACTGACCAGACAGTTTTTAGTATATAGATTTTTTCCAGCACTGTCAAGATATAATTATAATTATTTAAAGAAAAATCTCCATCCTAATTATAATTAGGAATGGAGAACTGAAAAGTAGATTAGACAGTAATGAAAGATTGCCCCTAACAAAATAAATAGATGAAAGATCTCATGAAAGCCGAAATTTTCAGTTAGCTGCGGTTTCTTAAAAATATAGAAAAGTGCTCCAACTGTATAAGAAAGCCCACCAGCAAATAGTAACACAAGTAGAGTTAATGACATTGTCTGCACTAACTTTACAATAGCAGCAATTCCCATCCAACCCATCAATAAGTAGATAATTGTTGATAAGTAACGAGGAGCTGATAAGTAGAAGAATTTAAAGAAGATACCACCTAAGACCAATAACCACTGACTAAGTATGATCCCCCAGCGCCAATAGCCCGCAAGATAGATATAAGAAACTGGAGTATAGGTCCCTGCAATCATAATAAAGATAGAGCTATGATCTAATTTCCTCCAGATAGAATCCTCATTTTCCTCTTCCTTATTAGTATGATAGAGCGTACTAGCTAAAAAGAGCACCATCACCGATAATCCATAGATAGTGACCACAATTTGCAAACTCACAGTTGATGTATGATAGATTAAGTAAGCAGTCCCTAATATCGCCAAAATAAAACCGATTAAATGAGAATAACAGGAAAATCGCTCAACAGTTTTTATAGTATCTCCTCCTTATAACTAAGCATTTACTTAATTATTCTTAATTATAATTATACTATGATTACGGAGGAATAGACAACCTAGAGTGTTAATGATTTAATGCGATTAATAATCGAAGAAGCATCTATAAGTAACCAGCCTCCAATTAATATTCTAATCATATCTGCTGCTAATTGAGGTAATTGATGAGAAGCAGACATACGTGAAATAAGAAAGTACTCCAAGATAAAGCGAATCATATCAGGAATACTAAAAGCCAACAAAAAAACTCCTACCACCGAAAAAGCAATCGACTGTAATGCTGCATAATCATCAACTACTATTTTGGATTGTTCTTCTTTATCTACTATATAGTCTGCTAATTTGTCCGCAGAGAACCATAAGTAGCAAGCAATAACTAAATTTAAAGTAGCTATCACTGCAATAATCATTGCCGGTTGCAAATACTTACCTGAATTAATGAGTCCCAAGAACAAGGGTAGCTTTTCCGTAACAAAGTCAACTGCTAAATAAATAGAAAGCAATTTAATTAATAACTTAGCTATACTGTACATTTATATCGTAACCTCCTTCACTCTAAATTTATTACAATACCCTATAGTTAAGTACTATAATTTGGATATGTTGGAGAGTATTTTATCAAAATAAACTTATAATATAGGCTCAGGTTACATAACATTCTTGGGGAGCGTGACATCCTCACCAATGCTCCTATCTTTAATTAAACTACAGTCTAACATTCAGCCATAACTTTTATTTATACTCATAACTAAAATATCGCTAAGATACTGTTATGAAATCGTTATACTTATACTAAGCTAACATTTTTAGACTAATCCTTTAATAACTCAATTCTTTTTATTCTGTCAATTGCAATATGATAAAGTATATCTTCATGGTAACGTTTATATCCTGATACTTCTGTTCTTTGTAATTCATATTTAATTAAATTAAGAATTTGTGTTTTATATCTCTTAAACAATTTTTTAGGTGAATTAGTTTTAAAATAATATAAATTACAAACTAACTTTTCATTATTTGTAAATCTTTCTTTTTTAAGGATTGATGACTTATCTTCTTCATATATATCTGGATTAATAGGCATAATTAAAGCAATTTTACCTCTTGTAAAACCAGTAGCTACATATCTTTGTCCTACTGTCATTGCCAACTTATCTTTAGCATTTGGAACACTTAAAGTAATTCGTTGGTCATCTGCTTGTATATCAAAATATTCTAAAATATACTCCCAAATATCTAAAAATTCATTAAACCATTCTAATGATGGAAATAAATCAATAACTTTTTTTATTCTACTTAAAACTTCTTCATCTGATTTGCTTAATTGTTTCTTGTATTTTCTCAATTTAGTAGGAATATATCCTGAAATAATTGGAGAATTATCGTTAGTAATATTCAATTCATTACTTTGCTTAACCTTTTTATCTTTATCTATTCTTTCTTTCCAATTATTAATTTCATTCATATTATCACAATCTAATGGCTCAGTTATATCCCATAATTTTTTAAACCACTGTCTTAATTCATCTAATTTTTTAGAATCATTTAACACTACAGAAATTTCAATATTTCTTAACATCCCAGAATTAGTAAGATTAGCTGAACCAATAAGCGACTTACTCTCATTAAAAAATACTTTTGCATGTAATTTAGGACAGTGATGTAATCGATCCCCTATAGTATTTATAAATTCTATAGTTTTACCTCTTTCTTTTGGAGAACAACTTTCTAACCAAGCAACAACATCCGAAACTATTTTTATATTATCTGCTCTACTAATTAAATAACTAAGAATTTTTCGATTAATATAAGGACAAGCAACCATTACATCCTTTTCATCAAAAATATCAATTAACGTTTCTAAAAAAGGTGATTCACTTTCATTCCAATCATGATAAATAATTTCCATATTTCAATAATACCTCCATTAGTCCAATTTCACTTAACTAAATATTCCCAAAACTAATTTCATAAATATCTTATATCTAATACACATATCTAATTCTCCACCAATCTACTATCATCCTGCAAATTTATTCAACAATGTTAAAAATAACCTAATTCACTAAATCCTCAACATAAACAAAAAAGCCCCGGGCATAAACCCGAAGCTTTTACTAACTAAAATATAAACTTTGCTCATGATAATCTATCCTTAATCTCTTAAACTATTTATAAAACATTAGTCTTACCTTGATAGACTAGACCGCGTACACTATCTACTGTTACTAACTCTCCATCTTCTAACTGCTCCATTGCATCATAAGCTCCTACTACTGCTGGAATATTAAGATTAAGACTAACAATTGCAGCATGAGAGGTTAAACCAGCCTGTTCTGTAATTACTGCCACCGCTTGCTCCATTGCTGGTACGAAATCACTATTAGTACCGACAGTAACTAAGATATCCCCCGGATTGATCTTCTCCTTAGCTTCCTTAGCTGTCTTAGCAATACAGACTTCACCACTAGCTGAAACTTTACCCACACCAGTACCTTGAACTACTGCTTCTCCAACAATATGAACCTTAAGGAGATTAGTCGTTCCTGCTACACCTACCGGCGTTCCTGTCGTTAAAACAATTAAGTCACCACGTTCAATATAACCACTCTCTAAAGCACCTGCTACGGATATATCGAACATATCATCAGTCGAATCAGTAGACTCAACTAAGACAGGCTTAACGCCCCACGATAACATCAATTGTTTACAAACTTTTGGTTTGGGAGTAGTAGCTACAACAACAGGGTAAGGACGATACTTCGAAACCATGCGGGCAGTATGTCCAGTATGAGTAGAAGTAATAATTGCTGATGCATCTAAATCATGTGCAGTTTCACAGGTGGAGTAACTAATTGAATCCGTAACTGTTTTGGGAGGAATAATATTCTTACAGGACATCCGATCAGCATACTGGTCTGACTCCTCGATTTCTTGGGCAATCCTAGCCATCGTATCAACCGCTTGCACCGGATAATTACCAGCCGCTGTTTCGCCAGATAGCATGGTAGCATCAGTACCATCAAGGATTGCATTCGCTACATCACTGGCTTCAGCTCGCGTCGGACGAGGATTACGAATCATCGAATCCAACATCTGAGTAGCAGTAATAACTGGCTTGCCTTCACGATTACACTTATCAATCATCATCTTCTGCGTTGCCGGCACTTTCTCCGGTGGAATTTCAACACCTAAATCACCGCGGGCCACCATAATTCCGCTCGACACTTCAATAATCTGATCAATATTCTTAACGCCTTCTTCATTCTCGATCTTAGAGATAATCTTAATGTCGGCATCCTCTTCTTCTAAAATCCTCTTAATCTCTAATACATCCGCTGCTTTACGAATAAACGAAGCAGCAATAAAGTCTACATCTTCTTCAATTCCAAACTTAATATCGGCTATATCCTTTTCGGTAATTGCCGGTAGATTGACAGCAACCCCCGGCAGATTAACTCCTTTATGCGCACCTAATTCTCCGCCGTTAATTACAATGCAGCTTACCTCTTGTTTAGTCACCTCATTTATCTCTAGCTCAATCAATCCATCATCAATTAACAACTTACCACCAGGCTCGACATCGCTGGGTAAGTCTTGATAAGAGATACTAACGCGATTACTATCCCCCATGATATCTTCGGTAGTAATCACAAACTCTTGCCCCTTCTCTAACTCCACAGGTTGATTATCCTTTAACCGACCTGTGCGAATCTCAGGACCTTTAGTATCTAATAAAATCGCCACCGGTCGTCCTTTCTGAGCAGCCAAATCACGAACCTGATTAATCCGCTCCTGATGCTCTTCGTGATTACCATGCGAAAAGTTCATTCGCGCTACATCCATCCCCGAATCAATTAAACTAGACAGAATCTCTGAGTCATCACTCGCTGGACCAATTGTACAGACTATCTTCGTTCTTCTCATGAATAGCCTCCTTTATTCTGCAGTTTAAGCAGAATTTTTAAAATCTACTATTAGGTATATTATTAGATTACAAAGAAAGAATATTAGCTAATTCATGAATTTCCTGATCTAACTCTTTAGAACTATCTAAAGCTTCAGCAATTGGAAAACTTTTAACCTGTTTATGAATCATTCCTACCATCTGATTAGTCTCTCCGGATAATAATAACTTCACCGCTTCCGCACCTAATCTACTACCTAAGATACGATCTTGAGCTGTCGGAGTACCACCACGCTGTAAGTGACCTAAGACGGTAACTCGTGTCTCTAAGCCCGTCCGCTCAGTAATCTCATCAGCAATTGCAAAGACCTTCTTCTTATCATGGTCTTGCTTTTGACTATCGAAGTCCTTATCGACCCCCTCAGCAACTAGGATAATACTATGTAACTTACCGCGTTCATAACCACCTTTAATCTTTTGACAGACCTC
>JBNJEL010000017.1:0-26100 GCA_051745835.1 Bacillota bacterium | reverse complement strand
CTCATCGGCATTTACGCCATCCTCTTCGGGGTGCTCCTGACCATTTTGGGCTTCAAGACCAAAAATGTGAACGTCCATCTCTCTAATTATCTCTATTACCTCATCAATAGGCTGAATCGTTCCCACTTCACTATTAACATACATAATGCTAACTAAGACAGTCTCCTTAGAGATAACCTCTGCTAACTGTTCAATATCTACTCTACCTTCACTATCAACATCGAGATAAACTACATCCCAGCCTTCCTCTTCTAAATGGCGCATCGGAGCTAAAACCGAAGCATGTTCTATCTTAGTAGTAATAATTTGATTACCGTAGCGTTCTAAAGTATCTACAGCACCTCTAATTGCTAAATTATTAGCCTCAGTACCACCAGAAGTAAAGATAATTTCCCGTTCATTAGCTCCTAACAGATCAGCTACTGATCTACGTGACTCTTTAATTAACTTCTCAGCATCAGCCCCCATACTATGAAGCGAGGAAGGATTTCCATACTCCTCGGTTAACACTTCAGTCATAGCCGATACTACCGCAGGTTTTACTTTAGTAGTTGCACTATTATCTAAATACACCTCGTCCATAATCATCCTCCTAAACTCTACAATTAAACTCAATCTTAATAATTAACTTAATCAAAAACCACTAATTCTTCTAATTGCTCCACATCATAACTATAGTCCAAAATTTGATCTAAATGATCTAAGCTCTCTATTTGCGAAGACATAAATAAGCGCATTGCTCGTTTGTTTCCAATCCCCGGCAGCGCTTCTAACTCAGCTAAACTAGCATTATTAATCTTAAAGGGCCACACAATTCCAGTTACCGAACGATAGCCGTGATCCACTACTTTAACATCTACAATCTCACCTACTTCATAATCTCCAGGCACTCCCACTAAGATCGGATAAGTACCTAGCTGTCGCCCAAAGGCAGTCTTACCATTAACTTCCTCAATTATTACCTCCTCTAATAATGTACCTTGAGGAAATACTCGCTCTAACATTGGCTGATTAATCTCTTCATTTATCTTAGCCTTATAATCTTTAAATTCTTGAGAAGAATAGTTATAATCTGACTGATAATCTTGAATTTCATTAACTTGACGAATATTAATTCGCCGCACTAGTAATCCTTCTTCCAAAACGCGTTTTAAAAAATTAAAATTTAACTCCATTGTCTTAGCTCGTTCACCTTTAAGACCATGTAATAAGTTAATTCCCGGCAGCAACTTAGGCACTCCCTGTTCTCGATATCCAGAAACTTGATTCATAATCCTAATCGCTTCTAATGTCTTCTCAGGAGTAGTTCCAATATTATTCGCTTTCAGTACTTGCGGATCAGCTGATTCTAAGCCAAAAGCTGCTATATCGCCGGAAGTATTATGTTTAGCTATTATCTCTAATATCTCCCTTGAACGCTGAGGAAAATCAGCAATCGTAGCAGGATTAATATTATCTAAATGTAAAGTCTTAAGATTAGGTGCTACTCTACTAATTCCAGCATATAACTGCTTCAGACTGTCTACCCGGGGGATTAATCTTCCGTTAGAATGCCTCTGCCCTTGAAAGAGCAAAATATCTGTTTGACAACCTAAGCGCAGATATTGATTACCTAACTTAGCTAATGCTTCTACTTCATCTATAATTCCCCCAATGCTGCGGTGATATGTAATCTGCTTCAATCCTTCGCTACAAAATGAACAGTTACTCTGACGCGGACAACCTCTAAAGGTCTCTACTTCGCAGACTAAATAAGGGAAATTAGGATGTTTCTGGGTAACTTCTGCACCTAACTTAGCCCAACGATTAACTAGCTGGGCAGGATTATTAGTCACCGCTTTATCACCATTTAACCTTTGATAAACAGTTAAACCTGGTAGTTCTGCAGCCATCTGATCTATAAACTTAACCTCTAAACCACAATTCACAATTGGTCCACTTAAGATAACTTCAGTAGTAACTAATTGATTGGCTAACTCTTCAATCTCTTGAATCGAAATTGGTTGACCACCTAAATACTTTCCTGGCACTGTAGTACCAGCAATCATTACTACTAAATCACTCTCATCTAATTTAGCTAACTTACTTTCCTGATCAGCTCTTAATTGATCAATAGTTAAATAATTAATCTGATCTGAAGTTAATCCAACATCCTTCAATGCTCCATAAGTATAGCGCACATGAGGTGCAATGTAAGGTGGCACTCCTAAACAGGACGGTTCATCAAGATACCCATCTAAAATAGTAACTTTAATCTCTTTCATAATAACAACATCCTTTCACTGCCACTCAACTAAGTCTAACATATTTATTATACCAACTAAATCTCAAAATTAAAAGTACAGCAATTGACATTTTCTATTAAACCTAATAAACTAGTATTAATTGGAGGTGCTAAAAGTGAAGATTGGGGGAAGAGCTTATAGAAATGGAGTACGTCTCTTTGGAGAAAAGTATACTGTTAAATGTTATTACGAAGATAATCAGTTAAAACATACAATAGGTAAAAACAGATTAAAAGAGAATAAATTATTCACTAAAGCTAAACAGATACCAGTATTAAGAGGAATAATCAGCATTCTCTTCTCGCTTTACTTTATGATCAAAGAAGCTTGGCAGCAGCCTAAAAAGTTTTGGCCCCTCTTATTGATCATTGGAATTAGTATTGGATTAGAGATCTACTGGTATTTAGTACCTGCCGGAGGTTATATCTTTTTTTCTCTACCGCCGCTAATCGAGATTTTAGTCTATATTATAGGATTAAGCAGTCTAATTCAGCTTTTACGTAAAACCTTACTTAAAGAGATATTTAAATTTCACGGCGCAGAACATAAAGCAGTTAATTACTATCAGAATAATTTTCAATCAACTATCGCTAATCAATCACGACTAGCTAAAAGATGTGGAACCAACTTAGTTGTCTTCTACTTACTAATCATTATAAGTCTAGAATTAGTAGGCATTACTTTTAATGTTTACTTAGAGAGCTTATTAGCACTAGGGCTTGGTTATGAATTACTATTAGCTGCTCCAGATTATTTAATGGAACTACCTTATCTTATCCAGCGTATCACCACCATCGAACCAGACGACAAACATCTTAAAGCAGCACAATCAGCTTTAGAGATATTAATAGATTTAGAAAACAATAACGACATAGAAATAATCGCTTAAATTAATTAACCCCACATCCAATATTGGATGTGGGGTTAATTATTATTTATGATAAGGGGTAAGGTTTAAGCTAACTCATTAAAAGTATCGATCTAATAACCCTTGTAGAGATCGTGCATGACGAGCCTCATCTTTAGAAGATTCTTGTAGGATTGAACAAGCCTCTTCTAAATCTTGACCATCTGCTTCTACTGCACATTCTTTCTTCCCTTTATTAGCTCCTTGTTCTCCATTTAACATCTTCTTAATATTATCAGCTGTACTTTCAGAAATCTTACCATTTAACTCAGCAAATCTAGCTGCATGTTCAGCCTCTTCCCAAGCAATTCTCTTTAATGCTTCTGCAACTTCAGGAATTCCTTCTCGCTGTGCTTGCCGAGCCATTGCTAAGTATAAACCAACCTCCATTGTCTCTCCTTTAAATTCATTATCAATATCTTCCTCTAATTCAGTACCTTTAGTTAAACCTAATAAATTTTCATTAATTAAATCTAATGCCATTGTTATCTCCTCCTTGTAGTTTGATTAATTTATGTAGTTTAATCAATCAGTAATGATTACTGATTATGTTTATAATTATATAGTTGCTAACCTCAAATGTCAAGAAAAAATCTAATTTTTTTACGTAAAGTACTCAATCTCCGCCTTAGGGAATTTAGTTTCAATTAAATCTGTCAAATACTCTTTAAGTTGGTCAGCCTCCTTATCCGAATAAACATACTTACCAAATCCTTTATGCTTCTTTGTCTCCTTAATCAAATCAAGTTTAGTATCAGGATACCTAGCTTCAATTACATTCTTAGTTCTAGTACTAAATCTAAACATAATTAGTTCAAAACTCAAATCTGAAGTAACAAACTCACTAAATAAATCAGCTAACTGAGTTAACATAGCTTCGTACTCCTGCTGCCAATTAGGATGGAGCATAATTGGAGCAATCATAAAACCGATCGGATATCCTGCCTTTCTTAATCGATACGCTGCTTTCAACCGCTTAATTAAAGCAGGAGTATAATTTTCAAACTCCCTAATAACATAGGCAGAATTAATACTAAATCTAAAGTTAGTCCGATTATTATGCTCCAATTTTAAAAAAGATTCAATATTATCAAACTTAGTAGCTACTCTTAATAGTGCATCATCTCGCTGACTAAAGAATTTAATTAATTGACTTAAAGTTCCAGCAATATGCTCTAAAGCCACCGGATCAGAAGAACTACTTGCTTCAAAGGTAGTAACCTTTTGCTCTGACTTCTTAATATGTTTTTTAATAGCAGTTATAATCTCATCTAGATTAACATAGATGCGAGGATAAACAGCTGGACCTAAATTAGTAGCTAAATAACAGTACTCACACTGTGCTGGGCAACTTGTAGTACCAACAACACGATAATCAGCTGAAGGTTGACAAGACTTGAAACGTAAAGTCTTCTTAACTCCTACTACCAATGTCTCTTTAGCCTTCTTAAATAGCTCTTGTGGTGTCATCTTATCTTCCCACTTTACTCTGTTATGTGATTCAATTAATTTAATTGGCAGCCCTTCTTTTTCATAGCGCTTCTTAATCTCTTGACCTAGCTTATAATCGAGAGCAGCTTCTTCAATTAAGACTGACTGTGGGGTAAATAACTTCATTCTCTAATCTCCTCTTTTAATTCAAAATCTGTATCCTGTAAATCAGCAATTAATAACTGATATAGCCGGTAGGATTCACAACCTGTAAAGAACTCAAAATCTAAGATATAATTACAATGCTGACAGACATCTATGATAATAATCTCTAACGGAGAGATAGGATCTTCTTTAATATGAACTAAACTATAGTAGGGAAGTCTAATAATTCGTTTATTTTCACTTAATTCTCGTTTGCAGGAAGGACAGAGTAGGTGTTCATCTTCAGTTTTAGAAATAATAGTAGCTAAATCATCTAACTCTAAATTGGTTAATAATCTCTGTTGATTAGTAATAATATCCTTAGTAGTTTCAGTTAGTAATCGATCATTATTAACTTCTACAGTTTCAACCTCTGATTGATCTTCATTTAATTCAGCTAATAATCTATAAGCTTCTTTTAATTCAAACTTAACTTCTTTAATTAAACGACTAATTAACATTAACTTACGTTCACTCCTTAGCAAATAAATTTCCCCACTCCTCCTAGCTCTTAGTTTGTTAATTTAAAGTTAAGATTATACTTTCAAATAATGTATCCCTTACTAAAAAAGCGCCTGCCTAACAGCAGACGCTAAATCTTAATCTATTAAATACTCTATTACTTCCAACGGCAGATCATTATGATCATAAGAATGATCTTTATCAACTTGATAGTCCATTAATCTATCTCTAATTACTTCAGTTACCTCTAACATTGTATCGGGATCGAAAGAATTGGGTAAGATATTATTAAAACTTACTTCATCTACCATCTCAGCTACAACTTTAGCTATAGCTAACTGCATATCAATAGTTAACTCTTTAGCCTCTGATTCCAATAATCCCTTCATAATTCCCGAAAAGACAAGTTGAGTATTAATTCGATTATTCTTTTTCATCTTAATATTGTCAGGTTCGGGCGATCTATCTTCTTTTAATATCTTAGTATATCTATTACGCATTGAATCAACTAAAGAAAAGATAATTGGACCATCATCGCTATCAGCCAATGAATGTTGATCTAATAATCTCTCTACTGAATTACCAATTAAGATATCTACATCTAACAATGCAAACTCTAAATCAGACTGAATCTTTAATTTAGGCTCTTGATTTAGCTTATTTTGAACTAAGTCTAAACTCTGGGTATCGGACTTTAAGATATCATTACTATCATAAAGAATAATCTCCTTAATCCCTGCTGCTAAGAGTAACTCTATAATAGCTAAATTCGCAATCTCATCCCCGGCAATTACTAAACTTAATTCGTCAATAGGTTTATCTAAAATCTTAACCGCATTATATAAGGCAGCTAAAACCACAATTGCCCGCCCCTGTTGATCATCATAATAGACCGGTATATCTAACTCTGCTTGCAACTTCTGTTGTAACCTAACAGTTTCGGTGGTATAAATATCTTCTAAAAAAATAGCTCCATAAGCAGAAGTTAAACTCTTAATCACCTCAACTAACTTATCTGCTGCAGTTATATCTAAACAGATAGGAACTGCTTCTAACTCACCATACTTATATAATAATCTCATCTTACTTTCAATAATTGGCAACACTGCTTCGGGGCCTACTTCACCTAAATTAAGTACTGAAGAACCATTAGAAATTACCGCTACTCGTCGCCCTTTGTTGGTGTACTTATATACTTGTTGAGAATCATCCATAATCTCCTCTAAAATCTGATTACTATAACTCATCTGTGGCACATCTTTTGATGTAGCAGACTTTCTTTCTTCTGCTGCTAACTTCTTATCTCTATCTTCAGGACTTTCATAGCCCATTAAGGCATCTTCTTTAATAATCATACTAACTCCCCCTAAACCTAAGATTTAACTACTCATTACGGTAATTAATCAATCTTTTCACCTAAAATAGCAGTTAAAAGCTTAACTCCATTTTGAACATCTTGATAATCAACTACTTCGCTCGGCGTATGAATATACCGAGCTGGAATAGATAATACTCCTGTCGGCACACCATCTCGCGATAAATGAATACTACCTGCATCAGTACCGCCAAACTCCAACACCTCTAACTGATAAGGAAGGTCTTCACGGTTAGCTACTTCAACCATTAAATCCTTCACCTTAGGATGAGTAATCACCGATCTATCCTTAACCTTAATTGCTGGACCCTCGCCTAGTGAAACAGCCATAGTTCTTGACTCCGGTGTATCACCTGTACCTGTTACATCAACAGCAATTCCTAAATCCGGTTCAATGCTAAAAGCAGAAGTCTGTGATCCCCGAATTCCTACTTCTTCTTGAACAGTAAAGACAAAATAAGTATCATTCTCCACCTCTGATAAGTTCTTAATCGTCTCAATTAGTAATGCACAACCGATCCGATCATCGAGAGATTTAGCTGTTAAACGCTCTCCTAAACGAGAAAAATTACGTTGATAAATTGCTACATCCCCAATCTCTATCTGCTCTTTTACCTCTTCGCGACTACTAAGTCCAATATCGATATACATCTTACTTAACTTTAACTCTTTAATACTATCCAACTTCTCCTTACCAATCACACCTTCTACTCCATTACCAAAGACAACTCTCTCTCCTAATAAGATATAAGGTGAGACTCCACCTACATTAGAGAATCTAACAAAACCATCTTCATCTATATGAGTAGCTATTAAGCCGATCTCATCCATATGAGCAGCAAGCATAACTCGTTTATCACTCCGCCCACGTTTTATTGCTATTAAATTACCTAACTTATCTATCTTAACTTTATCAACTTGATCTTCAATTTCAGACTTAATCAATTCCGCAACCTCTTCTTCATGTCCCGAAGGACCATATGTTTCAGTTAATCGTTTAATTATTTCTTGCAAGGTTAATACCTCCTTGAGCTAATTTTTGACAGAAGCAATCTAACAAGTTATTAGTCGCCTGATAATCATCTAAATGAAGCAGTGAAGTTGGGGCATGAATATACCGCACCGGTACCGATACAATTGCAGTTGGAATCCCTTCTTTTAGCAGATGAATCCGCCCCGCATCTGTTCCTGCTTTAGTAGAACGTCTAAATTGATACTCTATCTGCTGCTTATCTGCTACTTGAATTAAATTCTGTAGTAACTTCTGATTAGGGATAATAGTAGCATCCATTACTGTAAAAGCTGGCCCATCATTAACTACAGTTGACTGCTCCTCTTCCTTACTCTCCGGTACATCTGAAGCAGTTGTACCTTCTAAGACTAAAGCTAAGTCCGGTTCAATATCATAAGCAGCTACTCCGGCTCCTCTTAGCCCTACTTCTTCTTGGACTGAGAATACTCCATAGAAAGAAAAATCATAATCCCGCTGTAATAATTCTACTAATAATGAACAGCCTACTCGATCATCAAAAGCCTTACCTTTAACCGTCTTAGAACCTAACTGATCAAAACCAGTAGCAAAAGAGACCGAATCACCTAACTCCACTAACTTCTTAGCAGCCTGCTTATCTTCAGCACCAATATCGATATATAACTGCTTAAAGTCCAGTGGTTTCTTGCGTTCTTGAGGCTTTTGGAGATGAATTGGTTTAGCTCCAATTACTCCCGATACCTTATCTTGACCAACAACCACCTGCTTAGACACTAAAATTCTCTTATCAACAGAGCCAACTGGCTTAAAACTTAATAGACCATTCTTCTCTATATTAGTAATCATTAATCCAATTTCATCCATGTGAGCAGCTACTAGTAAAGTGGGTAGCGACTCATCTCCTTTTTTATGAACAATTAGATTACCTAAACTGTCAGTCCTTATCTCATCAACATAATCACTAACTTTCTCCCGCAACAGATCTCTAATCTCATACTCTGCTCCCGAAACTCCCATTGCTTCTGATAATTCACTTAAAAGCATTGCAATCCCTCCACAAACTCAGCATCAACCTGAGTAATAAAGTTAGCTAACAATCTACCAGCCTGTTTAAGATCTGATAGATCTAAACTCTCTACTGAAGTGTGCATATAACGTAAAGGTATGGAAATTAAGGCAGTAGGAATTCCACTTTTCGTAATCTGGATTGCAAAAGCATCTGTTCCGCGCGGACTTGTCTCAGCATTAATCTGATAGGAAATATCGTACTCCTTAGCCACTTCCTTTAACTTATTATGTAACTTAGGATGCACCTGTGGACCTAAAGCAATCACTGGTCCTTCACCTAACTTAGCTGTATCCTCAGCAGAAGTCCCAGGTACTTTACCATGACCTACATCTACCGCAATTCCAATATCCGGCATCACACCATAAGTACTAGTAATAGCTCCTCTAACTCCCACTTCCTCTTGTACTGTAGCAACTGCATAGACATCAGCTTGATGGCGTAACCGCGTTAATTCCTTCAGACACTCTAACATTACTACTACACCTGAGCGGTCATCTAATGCCTTACCACTGACTCGCTTATCATCTAATGAAGTAAATTCACGGTCAACAACTGCTAAATCACCAATAGTAATTAATTCTTGAACTTCTTTTGCTTCTCTTCCTAAATCAATATGCATATCTTCTAACTTGACGGCTTTTTTTCTCTCGTCAGGCTCCTGAATATGCGGAGGTTTAGCACCAATAATTCCTCGCACAACCTCTTGACCATAGACTAAAACCTCCTGTCCAACTAAAGTGCGCTGATCGATTCCACCTACAGTTGTAAACTTTAAGAATCCTTCATCATCTATATCTTTCACCATTAATCCGATTTCATCCATATGAGCAGCCAACATCACTTTTGATCTAGTTTCATCAGCTTGCCCCGCTTTATAAGTAATCAAATTTCCTAATCTATCTCTTTTAATCTCATCAACATAATCACTAAATGTATCTTCAATTAACTCAGCTACTTTACTCTCTTGCCCTGAAATTCCTGTAGCATTAGA
Source organism: Bacillota bacterium (assembly GCA_051745835.1). Classification (GTDB taxonomy): domain Bacteria; phylum Bacillota; class Halanaerobiia; order Halobacteroidales; family Acetohalobiaceae; genus JBNJEL01. The sequence continues at coordinate 16,385 of JBNJEL010000017.1, read as the reverse complement.
TAACTGAGCTAGAAATTCTTGACTTTCCAAATTGATTCCCCCTCTCATAATTTTAAAGTTCTGGATAATACTTAATCGCATATAAAAGTTGGAGAGTACTGATAATAAGATTAATCTCACTATAAAGGAGATTAAAAATGAAAAAAGAAATTACTTCCCCACTAATCTTAACTATACTTCTCTTAATTGTACCGCTGATTATCGCTAATATCAACTCTAATCTATATACTACTAAGATAGTTCGCCCTAATATCGAATTAACCCGTTTCCTCACTAAACAAACACCACAATGGTTAATTATTAACTCCCAAAAGCAATCCTACAAACTAAAAGCTGCATTATTAAGCACTTATACAACTCCACTGCAGAATAAAGAACCAGCACGAGTTAATAATATTCAGACAGCTATAGAGAAATTAAACTTCAATATTATTGCACCACAACAGACCTACTCCTTTAATCAACAAGTGGCTCCCTTAACTGCTGACAGAGGATATCAGCCTGCTCCAGCAATTATTAATAACAAGTTACAACCAGCCTATGGTGGCGGAATCTGTCAAGTATCATCTACACTCTATAAATCACTACTTAAAGCAGAACTAAAAATCATTGAACGTCATCCCCACTCTACTCCTGTAGATTATATTCCACCAGGTGAAGATGCTACTGTAGTTCCCGGCTATAAAGATCTTAAGTTTAAAAATAATAATAACTATCGAATTATGATCTATGGAACAGTAATTAAAGATAAAGTAATTATTTACTTATTGAAACTTTATTAGATTTAATTTCAAAGATTGATTATAGTTTAACTTGTTAGATATAACTTATACACTAAATTAACCTTAACTTAATTAAATTAAATAAATTGTAATAAAACAATTAAAATTATAACTAATCCAATAAAAAGTCCCACTAAAGGCCACGGTATCTCTAACTCTAACTGTTTTACATTATCTGAGTCTCTTGTAACTTCCTCAACATCTACTTCATCAGCTAAAGCTATCTTAATCTCACCTTCAATTAATAACTTACCATAAATCTTAGGTCCAAACTCCAAAGTTAACGTATAACGATCTGACTGATCATTTAAGTAAATATCAGTTATCTTACCTATAGCTATCCCTTTAGCATCAGTACTAATTAAATCCGCTAAGTAACGCCCAATCTCTCTGCGATCAACTATCCGTACTAAAATCCTTTCACCAACACTTAATCTGTCAACTTTAACCCCATCAACTGCTGAAATTACAGGAGCAGTCTTAAGATAGATAGATAACTTCCGCTCCTCATCTTCCTCACTCTCTTCTGCAGACTTTTCATCATTCTCTTCTGGATCTAAGTTAACTACACTTTCTCGTTCTAATTGATTCTTAGTCATAAATTTAGTTCCTAACTCTAAATCAATCTCCTTATTGAAGATAGGATTTAACAGATCTCTAATTAATCCCTCGATTTCAAGTAGATGATCATCCTTGATATTAGAATAGATCTGAAATATTTTAGCTGAATTTAATTTTTCAGTAAAAGCTTCATGCACATCACTATCATAAGTAGTACCACTATTTTCTTTAGCCTCATTAATTGTTTCAATAAATACTTTATTATTAATTCCTACTTCAGTCTCTAATACTTCTCGGTCATAAGTAGTAATCACACTTAAATCTAACTGTTTTCCTTCTTTGCCATTAGCAATTAAGCTAACCAGACCATAAACCTTATTAGCACCTTCCGTTTCAAACTTAACCTGCAGAGTAAAGAAAGATTTTTCTACATAATCGATCATCTCCAGCGCCTGTTTTATATCCCCATCAGCCAAATCCAAAGCTAACCTTGCTTCCTCTGCACCTAAATCACTATTCTTTTGAATAACAGTTACTTTAGAATCATCAGAATTCATTTAATCACACCTTATTCATGTAATTAAGTAAGTCTACAGAACTTATCTTTAGCAAACGGAAATTACAGAGACTAGCAACTAAGCTAGTCTCCTAATAATCTATTTAGACTCTTGTAAATCCTCTAAAACTTCTTCTAATTGATCATTTAATCGACCATATTCTCCCCAATTGCCCTGCTTTAAGTTATCTTGAGCTTGATTATAAAGATCCAAAGCTTTCTGAATTAAATCTTTAACCTCTAACAACTCTTCTTGTTGAGGTCTACTATCATCTTCTACAATTGCATCACCTTCACCTTCAAATAATCTCTCAAAACCAGCATCTAAATTACGCGCCATAACTATTTGATTGCCATCAGAGATAATCACCCTTTTTAATTCAGGAATTCTACTTTGAGATGCCTGCAAGTAGATAGGTTCTAAATAAAGAATAGAATCATCAATAGGAATTACTAACAGATTACCTCTAATCACATTAGAACCTTTCTGATCCCATAACGTTAATTGTCGTGAAATTGCAGAGTTTTGATCTATTCTAGACTCTATTTGCATGGGCCCATAAACTAAACGCTGTTTAGGAAACTTATAAAGTAATAACTCACCATAATCCTTAGGATCAGACTTAGCCGCTAACCAAGAGATCATATTATTTCTACGATTTGGAGTAAATGGAAGCATCAAAATAAACTCTGACTGATCTTCATCTGGCAACTCCATAATCGTATAGTAAGGTTCTAATTGAATAGTATTTCCAGCAAATCTTTCATTCGGTATCTCCCACAGATCCTCTTTATTATAAAAGACTGTTGGATCTGACATATGATAAGTTCGATAGAGCTGAGATTGAATATTAAATAATCCTTCTGGATATCTAACATGCTCCTTTAAACCATCTGGCATCTGCGAAAACTCTTTAAATAAATTCGGGAACACCTTACTATAAGTCCGAATTAGAGGATCAGATTGATCCATAATATAGTAATTAACTTCACCGCTATAAGCATCAACCACTACTTTAACAGAATTTCGAATATAATTGATAGAATTATTATATGGTTCTGAATAAGGATACATATCAGTAGTTGTATAAGCATCTTGTATCCAATATAACTTACCATCTTCATTTAATACTAAATAAGGATCTTCGTCATACTTTAAAAAAGACGTAATCTTATTTATCCGCCTTTGAATATTACGATCAAAAAGCAACCGACTATCCTGATTAATATCACCATTAAGCAGTAATTTTAAAGTACTAAACTTAAATGAAAAAGCTGCTTTTCTTAAAAAAGAATCTAACTGTACACCACCTGAACCATGATAACGATTATAAACATTTTGATCACCAGCAGGATAATCGAACTCTTTAGCTGGAGTATTAGCTACTACATAATTATTAGTCTGTTCACCAAAATAGATTCGCGGTTCCTTAAGTGGAATATCTAATTCAGATTCAGGAGGAATATCCTTAATCAAAAACTCAGGCATTCCTTCTTCTGTTACACGATTAGCTAAATTCATTGTTAATCCAAAGCCGTGAGTATACTTTAATTTGCGATTAATCCATGTATTAGCCCGATCAGGCAGTTGATTTTGATTTAACTCACGAGCACCTAACATTACTTGCCGTAGCTCTCCATCAATCTGATAACGGTCAATATCTAAATTTCCAAAGTTATAATAAAGTCTCATCTCCTGTAATTGACTATAAGTATCTTTTAGTGGTCTAACATCCCATAACCGAATATTATTAATTGTAGTTGGATTATCTTCAACATCCTGTTCGGTTAACTTTCTACTTACCGGATACTCTTGTTCCTTAATCTGATTTAAATTATAAGCTTCCCTTGTCATTCTAATATTATGTTTAATAAATTGCTCCTCTTTTGCTAATTCATTAGGTTCAACATTAAACTGCTGGACAAAAGCAGGATAAATACTTCCCAATCCAATCGAAACTACAATAAGCACTGCCACTCCACCAAAGACTAACTTTAAATTTTTAGTAAAGATATTAATAACCATAAAGACAGCAACTACAGCTGCTAAAATAGCTAACACATTTAAAGCAAGCAAATTAGCATTCACATCAGTGAAACTAGCTCCAAAAGCTACGCCTCTAGTCGAATAAAGTAATTCATACCTAGATAGCAAATAACCCCACGCCTTAACCAACATAAAAAGAGCAACGAGAACGGATAGGTGGTACTTAGCTCGCGATCCTTTAGAAATTCCGCCGGCTAATAACTCTTTAGAGTTGATAAAAAGGTAGACTCCAGCCGATAACGCTCCACTAACTACCAATAATAGAGTTAATAATTGATAGATAAACTGATAAAATGGTAATTCAAAGACATAAAAACTCACGTCATTATTAAAAATTGGATCTGCAACACCAAAAGAAGTACTATGTATAAACTTCTGCACTATCTGCCACGCTTCTGAACTCACCGAACTAAATAAGAAACTAACTAAGATACTAACTCCAATAAATATCCAAGTTAAATGTTTACTGGTTACTACACTAAGAAATGAATTTCTCTCCTCAGCTAATGGATCATCAGCATCTTTATTATAATTTTGTTTATGATTTAAGATCTCCCGTTTCGTTATCAATAGATTAACAAAAACAAAAGTAGCAAAGATTAACATAATAGCAGCTTGAACTGACAACTTAGTAAAGAAGATAGTCTTAAAAACTGAGAGATAACCTAAATTATCAAACCATAACCAATCCGTATAGAAATTAACCCCCATCAAAGCTAAAGTAGCGAAGATTAATCCTGCAGCAATTATTAAAAATATAGTCCGCCTAAGTGATTTCATTTTACCCCTCCTATTTAATAGTTTTCTACCTTAGATTATCTTTCCCTTTTTATAGCTTAAAATACTCCACAATTAAGTAACTAACTTACAATTAAAATAAATAAGATAAGGTTATCCCTTATCTTATGCTTAAAATCTTAGCTATTAAACTTTAATCAATCAAATTCATAGTAGGCACTACAACTTGGTGATTAGAATAAGTAAAGTACTTACCTCCACCAGCTTCTGCCACTTCCTGTAACAACTTCTCTTCAGTTACTGCTAACTTACCAACATATAAAATATGAACTTGCACGCCATTTCGACAAAGGCGACTAGCAACCCGAACTGGATTAAGATTACCTGTATCTTTACCATCGGTTACTAATAATATATGATTATTCCCCTCAAGATCGATCAAATCAAGTCCTGCTTGTGAAAGTGCCTGACCGATAGGCGATCTACCAGCAGGCTGCAAATTACTAATTTGAGTTAACAGTTTATCTTGATTATTAGTAGATACATTAACTGCTAATTGATGATGGTTAATCATCTTCTCAGCTCCAAATACTCTTAATCCAATCTTAACATGTTCTGGAATTGCTATAACTAACTCATTTAAGATCTGTTGGGAAGTAGTATATTTGCGATTTTCATCTAATTTGCCCCACATACTACCGGAGACATCCCAAACTATCTCTAAATTATTTACTTCACTTAAAGTAGCTAATTGATCTTGATTTACTCTCAAATCTTGCGGTCTATGTAAAGGCCAACTTACAAACTCTACAATTGCTAGCAACAAAGCAGCAATTATAACCAACAAAATTAGATTATACTTAATTCTCAAACTTTACACCTCCCAGCTACCTTACCACTACCTTATTCTATCTACTACTAAAATATAACTATAGCTGGAAGTTTTAAATTATATATTAACTAATGCATATTCTATCTTTTCCTTCCTCCTTAGCTTGGTATAAAGCCTCATCTACTCTGCTAATTAACTCCTTTTGAGAAAGATGATCTTGATAAGTAGTTAAACCGATACTAACAGTAATACTTATCTTTACTCCCTCTTCCTCAACTACCATCTCTCTTATAGCTTGATTAATCCGCTTAGCTAACTTCTTAGCTCCTTTAGTTCCGGTTTCAGGCAGGATAATAGCAAACTCCTCACCGCCATATCGTGCTACAATATCCATCTGTCTGGTAATCTTTTTTAACTTATCTGCCAGCTGCTTAAGCACTTGATCACCAACCGGATGACCATAATTATCATTCACTTTTTTGAAATTATCAATATCAAGTAATAGTAATGATAGCTGTTGGTTATACCTTTTTACTCGTTCTAATTCACTACTTAATGTTCTTTGAAAGTAACTATGATTATATAATCCCGTTAATCCATCCCTAATCGCCATCTCTTCCATCTGGTTATAAATCCGTGCATTTTCAATTGCAACTGCTACTTGATTAGATAAGGTAGATAAAAATCGCTCATCATCTTCATCAAAAGTATGAGACATCATCGTATTAACAGCTGGAATCAAACCAATAATCTCATCGCGCAACTTAAGCGGTACTACAATAACTGACTTCATCTCCTGGAAGTTAAGATCATCCTTTAACTGCTCTGGTACATGATTATAGATTACCGTTTCCCCATCATCAATAATCTTACTAAAGATACTATCTTGAAAACCAAAAGTCTGTTGATCTGTAAAGTTCGCTGGTAATCCTCGACTTGCTTCTAAAGTTAACTCTTGATTATCTTCATCTGTTAATAAGACTGCACAAGCCGAGACCCCCATTGTTCCTACTATTACATCAATAGCTAATTCAAGCACTTGATCTAAATCCAAAGTAGAATTAATCGTTTTACTGATCATCTGTAGTGTAGATAGTTCAGCTACATTCTTCTGCATTCGCTCAAATAATTGATTACTTCTAATTAAACTAGTAGCCTGTTTAGAAATAGTAACTAAAATATCTAACTCCTGTTGACTAAACTCAATATTGCTTGCTACAAATAAAAGACCATACACTAAATTATTGCTGCCACAATCACTATTTAAAGATACAACAGCTAGATGCTGATATCCAGACTCTCGTACAAAATCAAACTTATTATCTGATTGAAGATGGTTAAATGCTTGTGGGCTTTCCTGTTTAATTAAATTCTTAAAATAATGAACTTTATCTTTAGTCAATTCATCTTCTAGTAATTTATCATCAATATTCTTAACCACTTTATAGGAAAATTCATTCCGCTTAGGATCAATAATTAAAATTCCTCCTGCTTCCACTTCTAAAAACTCACAAGTCATATCTACAACCGACTCTAAAGTATGATATAAATTAACGTTCGAATCAACTGCTTCTTGAGTAAGATTACAGAGTATATTTAATTCATGGAGGTGTTGATCTAAATTATTTTGTTCCATCATCTTAACACGCTTATTTATTCGTTTCTTACATACTTTATTTACCAAGACCAAAATTACAAATATCAGTAATAAATTCAAGAAAAAACGACTTAATTCATTAATCAAAAGAAAATTATCAATTCCATTCATCATCCCTACGGTCAACAAAAAATAGACTAATCCCAACGGCAGTAGTTGCCTAATAAATAATTGATTATAATTACACTTATTACTAATTTTAATATTAATTCTAAATAATCCAGCTATAATTCCCAAAATCAGACTATTAAATAGAATTAAGAGTTCATAACTTTGAAATAAAAAACTATAACTACCAACGATAGCTCCTACACTACCGCCAACTATTGGGCCACCAAAGATTCCAGCTGCAATAGGAGCAAGCTTATCAAACTCGATAATAGTAAATCCTAACTTCAATTGAGGATAAGAGCCTACTATAGCTACTGTACTGCAGATAAAGATAGTTAATAAATAATCCTTAATTTTTAATTTGGTACTATCTTTAAATAAATTATGCTGCCCATTAACTTTGAATAAATAAAAAACTGCCAAGATAATAAGTACTCTAATACCTATAAAGATCCATTTGATATCCATCCTCTACTTCCTATCCTTTCTTTACTATCATATAATAATTTATCAGCTGATATAAATAATTATAATATTAAACTATAGAAAATTTATAGCCTACTTAGTCTACTTTTCTTGCCAAAGCGGCAAACCAGTCTGGTGATCATGATCGCGCTGTAACGGCTGACCAGAAAACTCTTCAATAATGTACTCACCAGCAAAGATAATCGTACCCTCTTCTAAATGTCCGCCAAAAACTTCTCCCTGACGATTACTAAATGAAATATGAGCGTGGATAATCGGTTGCCCATTCTTTAATGAGATATTACCGCTGCAATTTACAATCTCTAAACTTTCTTCAAAAATCTTAGTTTGGTACTCCTTAGTTTGTTGATCATAATAAGATATCTCACCGCAACTGACAGCTCCAATAACAGAAACCCGACCTGCTTCTATATTCTCACTCTCAGCTATAGCAGTTAATGATTTAATTAGATCAGATTGATGTTCTAAACGCCCCATATGAACCTTCTTTACTTGATACTCTTTATGAATCATTATAATTCCTCCTAACTTAATCAATTTGATAATCTGTATGATCTAAAGTTAACTCTTTATCATCATCTGAATTAGAATTTTGCTCTGTTTCATAATCAGTCAGTTCTTGTAAAAAGAAATTCCAGGCTATAGTTAAAATTGTAATATCATCTAACCAGCCAATTACTGGTATAAAATCACTTACTAAATCAATGGGAGAGAGAGTATAAATTAAAGGAATTAAAAACAGAGATTTCTTAAATAAAGAAACATCTTTATCACGTAAAAATTTAAATATTCTTCTCATTAGCTTACCCCAATATAACAACGAAGTACGATTCATAAAAATCCCCCAGATTGATAGTATTCTATAAATAATCTCCCATATCCTTTAAGGTATTAATTGAGCTAACAATGATCTAATCGACTATTAAATTAGGCAGCGTCAAACAACCGGTCGAACTGGCAATTATATGTTCCTTATCTGCACGAGTATAAAGACCAGCAAACTCTAAGTTATACATAAAAAGTCCCTGAGTATAATTAAACAACTGAAAATCTAAATCCGATTTGCTAAACCGCGGTACTTTAATTTGTGGTAATGGGCAAAACTCCTGCACTAAATATCTGTCTTCACCAACTTCTTCTATCGCTGATTGCCACTTATCTTGGGGAAGGTCACAACCAATATAGACTCCTTGTGCTCCATAAGCATCTAAAGGCTTTAAAACTAGAGTATCCTGATTAGCTTTAATATATTCTAACTCTTCTTGCTTACCTTTAACCAATGCTGTCCATGGAATATACTGTTTAATAAACTTACGCTCCTCATCATTTAAAAAGTCCGTCTGCTCCTTATTATGTAAAAGAGCAAAGATAATCTTATTGTGAATAATCTGTGATCTAAAAGACCCTACAATACAGACTGCTTGATCACAATAAGCCTCCAACAAATCTTGCACCTCAAAGTAATGATCCATAATATCTGTCGTTACTGCTCGCCGATAGATTAAATCTATTACTAACTCTTGATAATAGAGCTTCCCTGCACGATACTCTAACTCTCTAGGATCAACTATTACAACCTGATAACCTCGTACTTCTAACAAATTCTTAAAATACTTAAATTCACTAACCATTCCTAAATTATCAAAATCTATAATGGCTACTGTCGGATCATCATCTTCTGGAGCAAACTCATTATAGTTATCCAACATTGTATCAATCCAGCTATCTAATAATTCACAGTAAGTAAATTGATAGCTTTCTTGCTTAGCTAAATCATTAATTGCCTGCGCTTGGGTAAAGAGTTCCTCTAGCGTATTACTCTTAACCATTCCCGAAGAACCATCAGTATTTAACTCACAGAACTTATAATCTCCTCTATCGTAATAAAAGATATCAAAGCGCGCCATAGGAACAGGATTAGAATAACCCGGATCAGCTAAGATTAATTCCTCTAACTGCGGTGCAAAATTAAAGTAAGAACGAAATTGGGGATTATGTAAATAGTGTTCAATCACTTTAGTTAAAATAGAACTCAACTTAACTGTGACTTTCTTTAGTTCCGCCAACTCTTCACGTCCAAAGAAAAGCGGTTGATAAGCAATAGGAATTACTTCACCTTGATAGTAGATCTCTTCTTGATCCAATCTCTGATAGATTGCATCTAAATCTTTACTATATCGCTCTGGATGATTTAATAATAATTTTTGGTACTCATTTCTGACACTATCTAACATAAATCCTCCACCTCAGCTGTAGAATCCATAATTAACCACTCTAGTGCTTTACGTTTATCATTCGCTTCTGCTAAATACTCTCTACTCTTAAGTAATGGGGTCTTATCTGCCATTACTAACTCTTTAATCGCTAACAAATACTCTTCTTCCTCTTTAGGCAAAGCTGCTTCAGCCCACTGTAGTAACTGTTGACCTAATTCTAAGATATTATGAGAACCTAATTGAGCTGCAAGACCTCGTTCTACAACATCATCTCTAGCCGCCAGTGCTTCTTGATAAGTAATATCAGTAATCAAATCATATGTACGATCTAAATTATCTTCATCATAGAGCAATCCTTTCCAGAAAGCAATCACACCTAAAGTCAGTTCAGGAGGAAGAGAATCCATCATTCTAATCTCAATAAAGTTCTTAGCTCTAACATCAGGAAAGAACATAGTAAGTAGATGTTCTAACTCAGCTTGATTTAAGTTGCGATCAGCTAATAGTTCACGACAGGTTTGATCTCCGGTAGCAATAAACTCCTCTCCATCTTTAAAAAGGATTGGAGGACGATTTAAGATATATTCTGCATACTTACGATATCCAAAATCATCAGCAAATGCTTCCTTAATTAATCCTGAACGATCGGGATCGCAATTAGACCAGATCTCTGTTCTAACGGTATACTGATTATACTCTGCACCTTCAAAGATAGCAGCATTATCAAACAAAGCCGCTACTAAAGGTGATAGAGTATTAGCTATTCTAAATTTCTTAATAAAATCCTCTTCATTTATGTAATCAACAGCTACTTGTATAGAAGCAGTACCCTTCATCATATTATGAGCATACTTACCTTGACTACCAAGATAACTGGACATAATTTGATAACGCTGCTTAGGATTCCACTCAATTTCAGAGATTTTACTCTCAATCTGATATCCCGCCGTCACAAGTGCTTGATCATTCTCTTCTAACAAAGGCAATAAATCTAATAAAAACTTACAGTACTCTGCTTTAAGAGGAGCTATCATTTGGTGTGGAGCAATACTGACCTCTAACTGTCCGCCAGGTTCTAAAGTAATCACTGCCTGCTCTTTATTAGCCTGAACTAAATACTCTCCTTCTCGTTTACCGTGCCATCCTAAAGAAACCAATCCTTCTAAAATATCTGCTAATCCCGCCTCATCAGAATAAGAGACAGTCTCTAAAGTTTTATTGTCAACCACAAAATGTTCAATCTCAACACCTAATGCTTGTTGTGAAACACTCTTTTCACTACTTTTAAAGTATTCTTCAAATCTATCTAATTGTTCTTTATAATTCATACCTTCACCTCATTTTCAAAGCTTTCTAACCTAAACTACTCTCATATAGAGAGTTGACAATTTAACCAAAAGACATTATCATTATTAATAAGCTTTATATCTACTTATTGAAAGGAGTTGACTTAATATGGACTATAAATTTGTACATGCCTGTATCAGAGTTTTAGACTTAGAAGAATCAATTAACTTCTATCAAGATGCTCTCGGACTTGAAGTTGTAAGTGAGAATGACTTTCCTGAAGATGAATTCACTCTAGTCTATATGTCTAATGATGACAATGATTTTGAACTGGAACTAACTTATAATTATGATCGTCAAGAACCTTATACTATTGGTAATGGTTATAGTCACTTGGCTGTTACTGTTAATGACTTACAACAATCTTATCAACAACACCAAGAAGCAGGATATAAAGTCAGTGAACTTAAAAGTTTAGATCAAGCAGCAGAAGGTGGTTATTACTTTTTAACTGATCCTGATGGTTACCGCATCGAAATAATTCAGAAGTAATCTCTAGCCTCCATAAGGGAGGCTTTTTACTATTTCTGTACCTCTTATCTCCTTATAATGTAGCTACATTATAGCACTTTTTATAACTTTCATCAAATACACATTAGTAACTACTATCAATTAGTACTAACTAGGAACCTACCACCACAGAGATTACTGGAGTAATAATTCCCATAATCAAGCCAAGAACAGCTCCAAACCAAGTAATAGCTCTCAATTCCGTCTCAATGACACTTAATAATAAATTCTCTACTTCTAAAATATCAAAATCATTTACCTTTTTAACTACTAAATCTTTAAAGTTTAAAGTCGATAAAACTCTACCTAAATGAAACTCCAATAGATACTCAACAGTAGTACTGATTAACTGTTCTAACTTCTGAACTAAGGACTGATCAAGTGCAGTAAAATAAGACTTAACCGGACGCTGCATCAAATAATCAATTAAGTTAGACAAAGTAGCAGTTAAAATATTACTATTTATAATCTGCTCTATTAATTCCTCAATTACAACAAACTCATCAGCTGTAATTAACTCATCTTGTTCAAATCTATCAATTAATTTTTGCTCTGAACTAGTTAATAACTCTTTAACTACATCGGAAGTAACAACTTCAGCCATTAAAAAGTCGACTATCTCTCTTAAATCTTGCTTATCGAATTGATCAACTACCACAGCTAAATCAGTAGCTAAGAGAATATCTACAAATTTGTCAATCCGTTCTAAGATCTCTTCTTGGCTAGCAGGTTCAGTTAAAAAATTAACTAGATAACCGATAAATTGGTCTACTAACTTATCCTTATCTAAAAAACCACCCACTATCTGCATCAATGAGTTATTGCCCAATACTTCATCTAACTTCTGATTAATCCGCTCTTTTGTTGACTGAGAATCTAAAAAGTCAACTAATTCTTCAACTAATTCGGGACTCTCTTCTCTTAACCACTGCTTTAGATTTTCCTTAACTCCAGATGGTAAACAATCCGCAATCGTCTGTTGACTATCAGTTAGCTTGTCTTGATAAGCTGCTAAAAACTCTACTAACTGCTCTTTAGTCTTGGGCTGATCTAACTTAACAGCTAACTTCCGACTTAACTGTTCTTTAAACTGCTGATGCTCCTCGCTATTAAAGTACTTCTTAAGCTGTTGACCATCTATCTGATTTAAGCTACTACTTAATAGACTAATAATCTGTTGACTACTCAATAAATCCTTAATTCCGGTTGTTAACTCTTCTTTAATCTCTAAACTAATATCTTGGTTAGTAGTAATAAGCTCTAATAACTGCTCTAAACTTCTTTCCTCTTCAGCTAAACTTGCTAATCTATCATGGACAAAATTTCTTAGTTTTCCTTTCATCTCTTTACCCTCTAAGATCTGTTGAAAAGCATCAGCCGTTAGAAGTTCCTGACCAACCGCATCACCAATACTTTCAGCTATCTTCTCTCTACGACGCGGAATAACTCCAGGCGTAAAAGGAACTTTTATCCCTAATACTCTCTTCTCCGTCAATGGTTTAAATAACATCTTAACTGCTACCCAATTAGTACAATAACCTATTACTGAACCAACAATAGGACTGATAATAAATGTTAGATCCATAATATCAACCTCCTACTTTAATTTATAGCATATCTAATTAATTACAATTATATATAATTGAAGATCCTCATAATAAATTCCTGCAATCCTAACTAACTCAATAATTAATTCTTATCTATACTCTATAATTACTTCCTTTTACATCTATTATTCCCGGCACTAAATTATTATAACAGCTAATTATTCCAGCTAATCATCCTCTGCTCTAATAAAACTACTAGATAATATAAACCACCTGCTAAAATTGATAAGATAATCACACTACTCATTACTAAATTTAATTTAAATACCTGACCGCCATAGACTATTAGATAACCTAAACCTGCTTCCGAAACTAAAAACTCTCCTACGATCACTCCCACCAAAGATAGACCAATATTAACCTTAAACGCAGCAAAGATAGTCGGTAGATTCTCTGGTAATACCACCTTCTGAAAAACTTCTAATCTATTAGCACCTAAGGTCTGTAATAACTTAATCTTATTTTGATCACTCTTTTGAAAACCATCATAGACCATCATCACCGTCACTATAATCGAAATCAAGAGTGCCATACCAATAATTGCTACCATACCATTCCCTAACCAGATAATCAGCACTGGGCCTAACGCCATCTTAGGCAGTGCATTTAAGACTATAATATAAGGCTCAAAAACTTCCGAAAAATAATTAGACCACCAGAGTGCAGTCGCAATTATTAATCCACCACCTGCTCCCAAACCAAAACCCAGTAATGTCTCACAGACTGTCACTCCAACATGCTTAACTAGCTCACCTGTTAGAGCTAAACGGTAGATAGTCTTCATAATCTCTAGTGGATGACTAGTAATAAAGGGGTCAATCAATTTATAATTAGCAGCTAACTGCCAGCCTACAATAAAGATAACTAGGATTAAAAGTTGTACAGTAGTAATACTAAATTCTCGCAACTTCCTCTGCTTTAGATACTCTCCATGCTCTCTAGTTACCGCACCTTTAGTTAAAAATTCATCTAAGCGCAACTTCAACTGTTTAAACATAGACATCCAACTCCTCCCAGATAGCATTGAAATAATCTTTAAACTCAGGGGCTTCTCGCGCCTTAAAAGTAGAATATTCTCGTCCGCGTTCCAAATCAATCTGATAACTCTTTTTAATCTGTCCTGGTCGTTTAGTGAACACAAATACTTGATCTGACATCGCAACCGCCTCGGCTATATCATGAGTAACTAAAATTACTGTCTTCCCTGCTGCTCGTAATATCTGTGAAACTTCATTCTCTAATGTCAATTTAGTATGATAATCAAGTGCCGAAAATGGCTCATCTAACAGTAGAATCTCCGGTTCAAAGACTAACGTACGAGCTAAAGCTACTCGCTGTCTCATACCACCTGATAGCTGGTCAGGATAATAATCTTCAAAATCTTTTAAACCGTAGTCAGCTAATAACTTCTTTGCTCGCTGATAAGTAACATCATTAAGCTTACTCTTTAATTCTAAGCTTAAAAGTACATTATCTAAGATAGTTCGCCAGGGAAAGAGATAATCTTCCTGTAACATATAGCCCACCTGCTGATTAATCCCTGCAATCTCTTGACCATCAATTAAAACTTGACCGCTACTAGGACTTAATAAACCAGAGATTAATGAAAGAGTAGTCGACTTACCACAACCGCTCGGACCCACTAAGCTAATAAACTCTCCCTTATCAATCGTAAACGAAAGTTCTTGTAAGGCAACTGTCTCCCCAGCTAAGGTATGAAACTTCTGCCCCACCTCCTCAAACTCGATCTTACTCATAATCTTCCTCCTTTCATTAATCTTCTTCGATTACTTGGCGAGCAAAATCAGTATTAACAATTTCGTCATAGGGCGCTTTCTCTTCTAACTCGCCTGCTTCTAAGATAATACTTTGCCACCGCTCTAATTCACTACGTTCCAAAAGAGGATTAACAGCCCAAGTCTCCTGACTCTTATATCTTTTAATCACCTTCACTAAGATATCAAAGTCCAAGTTAGGAAATGATGGTCTAACAGCTTCCGCTATCTCTACTGCTGAATGATTATAGATCCATTGCTGAGCACGATAAATAGCAGCAGTAAACTTTTTAATCACCTGCGGATGATCGCTAAGATAGTCCTTCCGTGCCATATAAACTGTATATGGTACCTGCTTTCCTAACTGACCTAACGAAGCTACTACATGCCCTGCTCCTATCTTCTCTAACTGCGAAGCCTGTGGCTCAAATAACTGTACATAATCTCCCATCCCATTCTTAAAAGCAGGAGCATTAGCACTAAAATCTAATTTAGTAATGATCTCAACATCTTTAAATGGCTCAATATTGTGCTGGCGCAGTGTATCTTCTAACACCATCTGTGGGGCACCGCCCGGACGATTACCAATTACCACCTGTCCTTGCAAATCCTCTAATTTAAAGTCAGATTGTTGTTCTCTAGCAACTAGAAATGAACCCGCCTTCTGAGTTAGTTGAGCAAAACTAATTAAATGATTATCCGCTCCCTGCTGGTAAGTATAAATAGTAGGTTCTGGCCCAATTAAAGCAATATCAGCATGACCAGACATCAAGCTAGTAGCCGCCTTATCTCCTCCCCAAGCAGTAGATAATTCAACCTCCAATCCTTCTTCCTCAAAAAAACCTTGATTTAAAGCTACATACTGTGGTGCATAAAAAACGGAATGGACTACTTCATTTACTCTCACCTTAGTATCCGTTGTACAACCTACAGAATTAAAAATCATTAAAGTCAATAATAAAGCAATAATTAACATCTTCTTCATTATTCAACCTCCTTTATTCGCTAAAATTCTAATAATCATATTATTCAAACCCCTTTTAATTGTGAATATAAAAAAGGAGCAAGCAGACTATACCTCTAGCCTACTTGCTCCTTGAGTTACATCTATTTAATTATAGTAATTAACTAATTACTAACCATGAATTGCTTGACCCATA
>JBNJEL010000016.1:0-26273 GCA_051745835.1 Bacillota bacterium | reverse complement strand
AGGAATTTTCGATTGCTGAAGAAGTATTTGCAGCAGCTAATCAAGCATTAGATTTTGATGTAGCTAAGTTATGTTTTGAAGGGCCAGAAGATAAATTAGTAGAGACGGAGATTACTCAACCGGCAATTGTAACGATGAGTATAGCAGTTAATGAGGTATTAAAGGAAGAAGGAATTGAAGCTGATATGGTAGCAGGACATAGTTTAGGTGAGTATTCAGCTTTAGTAGCTGCTGGAGCGTTAGATTTTAAGACAGCAGTTCAGCTAGTACATAAACGCGGTAAATTTATGGAAGAAGCAGTACCGGCAGGCAAAGGAAGTATGGCAGCGATTATCGGTTTAGAACGAGCTGCTTTAGAAGATGTTGTAGCAGAAGGTAATGATAGATTTGGAGTTGTAGAGTTGGCTAATTATAATACGCCAATTCAGACGGTGATCTCTGGTGAGTCAGAAGCGGTAGAAAAGACAGCTCAGTTAGCTGAAGAAGTAGGAGCTAAAAGAGCAATCATGTTAGATGTTAGTGGTCCATTTCATTCTAGTTTGATGGAGCCAGCTAGTCAGAAGTTGAGTGCAGAATTAAAACAGGCTGATATTACTACTCCGCAGTTACCTATTTTAGCAAATGTGACTGGTGATTATGTTGAAAGTCCAAGTGAGATTCGAGAAGCTTTAATTAAGCAATTATCTGGCTCAGTATATTGGGTCGATACTATTGAACGTATGATAGATGATGGAGTTACAACTTTTATTGAAGTAGGGCCAGGACGTACTTTAAAAGGTTTTATGCGCTATATTGATCGTAGTGTTACAGCTTTAAATGTTCAGGATATTTCATCTTTAAAGAAGACTTTGCAGAAATTATAAATTTTAGTATAAATTATCTGTAAGTTTATGATAATAGGAAGGGGAAGGTGACAGAATGGATTTAACTAACCAAGTAGCTGTAGTGACGGGGAGTTCGCGAGGGATTGGTAGAGCGATTGCTTTAGCTTATGCTCAAGCAGGAGCTAAGGTAGCAGTTAATTATCCAGTAGAAGCTGAGGCAGAGAACGCTGAAAAAGTTGTCAGTGAGATTGAAGATTTGGGAGCAGAAGCTGTAGCGATTCAAGCAAACGTGGCTGAATTATCTGAAGCTAAGAGTATGATGTCTACAGTTAAAGATAAATTTGGTGCAGTTGATATTGTAGTTAATAATGCTGGGATTACTCGTGATAATCTATTATTAAGAATGAAGGAAGAAGATTGGGATGCAGTAATAGATGTTAATTTAAAGGGAGTCTTTAATTGTACTAAAGCAGTAACTAAGATAATGATGAAACAACGCAGTGGTAAGATAATTAATATTGCTTCAGTAGTTGGTAGAATGGGTAATGCTGGTCAAGCAAATTATTCGGCTTCTAAGGCAGGAGTGATTGGCTTTACTAAATCAATTGCTAGAGAGTTAGCGAGTCGAGGAATTCAAGCTAATGCTATTGCACCGGGCTTTATTAATTCTAAGATGACAGAAGAATTATCTGATGAGGTAACAGAGAAAATGTTAGATGAGATACCATTAGATAAATTTGGGGAACCTGAAGATGTGGCTAATTTGGCACTATTTTTAGCTTCTGAAAAATCGGATTATATTACAGGTCAAGTCATTAATGTTGACGGCGGTATTTTAATGTAATTACGTTAGATATGCTAATTAAAGTTTATAATAGATTTAGAATTTTGTTTAATTTTTGAAAGGAGGTGAAGTTAGTATGTCAGTTTTAGAAGATGTAAAGGAAATCGTAGTAGAAGAGTTAGCTGTGGAGCCAGAAGAGGTAACTGAAACTGCTTCTTTTATTGATGATTTAGGAGCAGATTCTTTAGATATTGTGGAGTTAGTAATGGCTTTTGAAGAAGAGTTTGGTCTTGAAATTCCTGATGAGGATGCTGAGGATATTCAAACAGTAAATGATGCTGTGGAATATATTGAGAATAATGCTTAAATCTTAATTAATTTAAAGAAGGGAAGTCTACTATAGGCTTTCCTTCTTATCACAAACAGTTAATTTAAGTAAGTCTGATAATTTACAATTAATTTGTTTATATAAATTTATTCTGTTTAATGTTATTTTGTTTACTAATTGATATTTATTAATTATGTGTGTGGAGGGATTATTGTGGATTTACCACGATTAAAGATAGGGGACTTAGTAGCAGAAATTCCAATTGTTCAAGGTGGAATGGCAGTTAAAGTATCTACTGCTCCGTTAGCTGCTGCTGTAGCTAATCAAGGTGGAATTGGTCTAATAGCTGGTTCTGGGATTTCAGCTGAGGAGCTGAAATCTGAAATTAAACGAGCTCAGAAATTGACTACAGGAATTCTCGGTGTTAATATTATGGTAGCTACAACTAAATTCAAAGAGTTAGTAACTGCTTCTGTAGCAGAGGGGATAGATTTGATTGTAGCTGGTGCAGGTTTTTCGCGAGATTTATTTGCTATTGGTCAGGAGAATGATGTAGAAGTAGTGCCGATTGTTTCCTCAGTAAGATTAGCTAAAATTTCCGAAAAGTTAGGTGCTTCAGCAATAGTTGTTGAAGGTAAGGAAGCTGGTGGACATCTAGGAACTGACCGTCCAATGAAGGAGTTATTACAGGAGATAAGTGAAGTAGTTGATATTCCAGTAATAGCTGCTGGAGGAATAATAGATGGTAAAGATATTGCCGAAGCTTTAGAGCTAGGTGCTGATGGAGTTCAGATGGGTTCTCGTTTTGTAGCTAGTGAAGAGTGCGAAGTGGATGATAACTTTAAAGAACTATACTTGAATGCTACTCCAGAGGATAGTATCTTAATTGATAGTCCGGTTGGTTTACCAGGGCGAGCATTAGATAATGAATTTGCTCAGCGTTTAGAGTGTGGTGAAGTAACTACTGGAGAAGAGTGTAGATATATCTGTTTAAAGGATTGTTCGCGGCTGTACTGTATTATTAGATCACTATTAAAGGCTAAAGAAGGAGATATGAAAAATGGTTTAGTCTTTGCTGGAGAAGAAGCTTATAGAATTGAAAGAATAAAATCAGTAAAAGAAATTTTTAATGACTTAGTTGCGACAGCTAAAGAGGCGTTAAGTAAAAAGGAGGATAAGAATGAGTAATCGAGTTGTAATTACAGGTATGGGAGTAATCTCTCCTGTGGGAATTGGCTTAGATAATTATTGGTCAGCTTTAACAGCTGGAGAGTCAGGTATTGATAATATAACGAGCTTCGATACTACAGATATTGATTCTAAAGTAGGTGGCGAGGTAGATGATTTTGATCCTAAGGATTATATGGGGCGTAAGGAAGCTAAGCGAATGGATCGTTTTGCCCAGTTTGCCGTAGCTGCTGCTAAGATGGCTGTTGAAGATGCTGAATTAAGTATTGATGATAGTAATGCTGAAGATATAGGTGTCTTAATTGGTAGTGGAATTGGTGGAATGGAGACTTTTGAAGCGCAAGCTAAGAGATTAGTTAACCGCGGGCCTAATCGAATTAGTCCTTTCTTTATTCCGAAGATGATCTCTAATATGGCTGCTGGACAGGTCTCAATTCATATTGGAGCTAAAGGTCCTAACTCAACTACCGTTTCTGCTTGTGCTTCTGCTACACATGCTATTGGCGATGCAGCTGATATTATTCGTCGCGGTGATGCTCAAGCAGTTGTTACGGGTGGAGCTGAAGCTTCGGTTACTCCATTATCGTATGCTGGTTTCTGTGCGATGAAGGCTTTATCTACTAGAAATGATGAACCTAAAAAGGCGAGTCGGCCGTTTGATGCTGAACGGGATGGATTTGTAATGGGAGAAGGTTCTGGAGTTTTAGTCTTAGAAGAATTAGAGAGTGCTCTGGAACGTGGAGCTAATATTTATGGTGAGGTTGTAGGATATGGTATGTCTGGTGATGCTTATCATGTAACTGCTCCTGACCCAGAAGCTGATGGAGCAACTAGAGCAATCCAGATGGCACTAGATAATGCTCAGTTAGCAGCAGAGGAGATTAATTATATCAATGCCCATGGTACTTCTACACCACAAAATGATAAGCTAGAGACATTAGCGATTAAGAAGGTCTTTGGTGATCATGCTGCTAATTTAGCGATTAGTTCTACTAAATCGATGACTGGACATCTCTTAGGAGCTGCCGGTGGTATAGAAGCAATTGCTTCTGTTTTAGCAATTAGAGATAATCTAGTACCGCCAACAATTAATTATGAACATGAAGATCCAGAATGTGATCTGGATTATGTACCTAACCAGGCCCGCGAATTAGATGTGCAGTCAGTCTTATCTAATTCATTAGGGTTTGGTGGACATAATGCAACATTGATCTTTCAAGAATACCAAGAATAAAAGTTGGGGTTGTGAAGAGAATGATTATTGCTAACTTTCGGGAAAAATTAATTGAACTACAGAACAGAATAGAGATTCAATTCGATAATTTAGAACTATTGCAGAAAGGACTAACTCATAAGTCGTATGCTAACGAGAATAGGGAGTTGCAGCTGAAGGATAATGAGCGATTAGAATTTTTAGGTGACTCAGTACTAGATATTGTGGTGAGTGAGTATATGTTTAATCGCTATCCTAATTATCCAGAAGGTAAGTTAGCTAAGATGAGAGCAGCAGTGGTAAGTGCACCTGCTTTGGCTGAAAAGGCGGAGGAGTTAGATTTAGGTGATTATCTGCTCTTAGGACGAGGTGAAGAGATGACAGGTGGTCGCAAACGTGAATCAATCTTAGCTGATTCTTTTGAAGCATTGGTTGGTAGTATCTATCTTGATCAAGATTTAGAAGTAGCTCGTGACTTTATTCTTGAATTAATGGAGATTGATATTCAAAATGCTGAAGCAGGTAAACATATCTGTGATTATAAGACTACATTACAGGAGTTAATTCAGAAACAATCTAATTCACGCCCGAATTATCAAGTAGTGAAAGAAGAAGGTCCAGATCATAGTAAGAAGTTTACAATTCAAGTTAGATTTGATAATAAAGTTTTAGGCGAAGGTACTGGTTCTAGTAAAAAAGAAGCACAGCAGAAAGCAGCTAAAGATGCACTAGAAGATTTACAGTAGCTCGTAAAAATTATAACGAGCTACTTTTACGACTTTAAGGAGGTAATTATGGCTAGAAAAGTAGTTGTGGTTGGGGGCGGAGCAGCAGGAATGATGGCTGCCGGTACCGCTGCCCGGCAAGGAGCAGATGTCTTATTATTAGAGAAGAATGATCAGTTAGGCAAGAAGTTACTATTGACCGGTAAAGGTAGATGTAATTTAACTAATGATTGTGATGTTGAAGAGATAATTAATCAGTTTCCTAAGACGGGTTCTTTTCTTTATAGTGCTTTATATAGATTTACTAATTTACAGCTGCGCAATTTCTTCGCTGAATTAGGAGTGCCTACTAAGGTGGAGCGGGGAGGAAGAGTTTTCCCTAAATCTGACTCGGCTCAAGATGTTGTAGCTGCTTTAAAAGATTATCTCAGTAGTAATGAGGTTACTATTAATTTAGGAACTACTGTAGAGGAAATAATTATTGAAGATGATACTGTTAGAGGAGTTGTTGATCAAGCTGGTAACTCTTATTTAGCCGATAGAGTCATCTTTACTCCCGGAGGAGCCGCTTATCCAAGTACCGGGTCGGCTGGCGATGGTTATCCACTTTTAGAGTCAATAGGGCATGAGATTGAGGAGATTAAACCTGCTTTAGTACCATTAGAAACTAAGGAAGAGTGGGTTAACGAAGCAATGGGATTGACACTTAAGAATGTGGAAGCTACACTTTACTTTAATGATGAAGTAGTAAGATCAGAGTTTGGGGAGCTCTTATTTACCCACTTTGGAGTATCTGGTCCGATAGTCTTAACTCTTAGTCGTGATGTTGTTAGCCGTTTAGGAGAAGGTAGTCTTAAGTTAGCGATAGATTTAAAGCCTGCATTAGATAAGGGTAAGCTCGATAGCCGGATTCAGCGTGACTTTAAGAAGTATAGTCGTAAGCAGTTTAAGAATAGTTTAGGTGATCTATTGCCCAGTAAGCTAATTCCAGTGATTGTAGATTTAGTATCAATTCCAGCGGATAAGTTTGTTAATCAGATTACATCAGCTGAACGCCGTGAGTTAGTTAAGCTGCTTAAGCGGTTAGAAGTGACAATTATAGGTACGAAGGGGCTGCGGCAAGCAATTGTAACTAAAGGTGGCGTTAAGACAGATGAGATTGACCCTAGCACGATGGAATCTAAATTGATCTCTGGATTATACTTAGCCGGTGAAGTAATCAATGTTGATGGCTATACAGGCGGATTTAATTTGCAGGCAGCTTTTTCGACAGGATATTTAGCAGGAATGAGCGTGGTTGAGTAATGGTTGTATTAAAAAATAATAGTAGTTGGGATATTAATCTCCGGAGTTACATAGTATGTAAGTAGAATTCATCATTTATGGGGTGATACTATGATCCGGGGATTTTATAATTTCATATTGCAACTAGTCGATAAAGTAGAGAGTCTATTAATTAGAGGGACTATCGCTTTAATTATTCTCTTAATTACTGTCCAGATTACTTTAAGTGATCCTTTGCATTCTAATTTAGATCTGGCAAGTCAGTTATCTGTAGATCATTTACAACACTTACCCGTAATCAGTCAGTTATTAGATTTTAGTTCTAAAACTACTCAGCGGTCAGAAGGTACAAGTAGTTCTCAAGAGAGTAGTCAATCTGTTGTTGGGGAAGTAGCTGGAAGAGTAGAGCTTAAAATATTGAATAGCAATGTAGATAATTTAGAACAGATTAAGATTTTTGTTAATGATCAGTTCCGTACTTCATTTAGTGACGAACAGCTTAAGTTAGAAGTGCGTCCGGGAGATAAAATCATGTTAGATACTAGAAATATTGAGCAAGGGTTGTGGTTTCAAGTGACCGCTCTATCAGCTAATATTCAAAATTTTAAACAAGAAGAACAGTTCTGGGTTCAAAATGATCTTTATTTACTACCAGAGATTAAAGTTAGTAAAAGGTATTAAACGGACTTGTAAAAGCAATAGCTTTATGTTAAAATGATAAAAAATAGTTTTAGGTTAGCAGTATTATGGTAGGTAGTATAGTAGGTGGTAGTATGTAGGTGATTTAGTAGTTAAAATTGAATCTAAGTGATAAGAACTTGATTAAGGTTAGGATAGTTTTAACGGTAGGAGCTGGTCAAGTATGTCTGATTATGGCTAAATTTAACACTCCTGCGGGGAGTGTTTTTTGATTTTGATTAACTTTAAGGAGGATCATTTGATGAAGGATGATCATGCAAGTAAGAAAGTAGCTACGGCTGCTATTAAGATGTCCTTATCTGATCGCAAAGAAGAGGAGGAGCTTAAAAGTGAGTATGTTTCAAGCGGCTTAAAAGTTGCAGCAGTAGACTTTGGTGGAGAGTTTACCTCTTCGGTAAAGAAGATGATTGAACGAGCTGTTGTAGCTGCTAAACGAGAGTCAGTTATTGCTGAGACGCATACTGATCAAGGGGCAGTAGCGGGAGCTACTCGAGAGGCCCTATCGCAGATTACTGATAAAGCGATTGGCTTTAATGTTGGTGGCAAGATAGGTATTGCCCGCCAAGGGGATCATATTAGCGTTGCAGTCTTCTTTGCTATTGGTCTGTTACATCTCAATGAGATAGCTATTGGTTTAGGACATAGAGCTGTACCGTAAAGTAGAGAAAGGAGTATCAGTCAGATGAGTAGTCGAGTTGTGGCAATTAGAGGTGCGATTACAGTAGAAGAGAATTCAGAAGAGGAGATCCTGTCTGCTACTAAAGAACTCTTGCAAAAAATAGTAGCAGAAAATGCAATAACTCAAGATGATATTATTTCAATGATTTTAAGTATGACTCAAGACTTAAATGCCACCTTTCCAGCACGAGCTGCTAGAGAGATGGGCTGGAATGATGTAGCTTTGATGTGTACTAATGAGATTGATGTACCCGGTTCACTCGATAAATGTATTAGAGTCTTGATTCATCTTAATTCTAATCAAGAAGAGATAGAACATATTTACTTAAGAAGAGCAACTGCATTAAGACCAGATTTAGTAGAGTAGGAGGTAGAAGTTGATGATTAGAGAAGAAATTTTAGATATTAAACCGTACGTGCCAGGTAAGCCAATAGAAGAAGTAAAGCGCGAATTAGGACTTGATGATATTATTAAGTTAGCTTCTAATGAAAATCCTTTAGGCCCATCACCTAAAGCTATAGAGGCGATGCAAGAGACAGCTAAAGAAGTTAATCTCTATCCAGATGGTAACTGTTATCAACTGCGAGATGCTTTATGTAGTCGATTAGGGATTGCTGAAGATGAGATAATCTTTGGTAACGGCTCGGATGGACTGCTGAAGTTAATTGCTGAAACTTTTCTTAATCCCGGCGAAGAGGTAATTGCAGCGGATACAACTTTTAGTCAGTATGAGTTTGTAGCGCAGGTAATGGGTGGTCAAGTAACTGAAGTGCCGCTTAGAGATGATTATACTCATGATTTAGAAGCAATGGCAGCAGCTGTAACAGAGCAGACGAAGTTAGTCTTTGTTTGTAATCCTAATAATCCAACGGGAACAATAGTTACCCAAGAGGAAGTAGAGAGCTTCTTAACAGCTATTCCGGATGATGTGATTGTGATCTTTGATGAGGCTTATAAGGAGTATGTGACAGCTGATAATTACCCAGAAACATTAGATTATTTAGCTGAGTATGATAATGTCATTATCTCTCGGACTTTCTCTAAAGCCTATGGTTTAGCTGGGCTTAGAGTTGGTTACTGTATTGCTCAGGCAGACTTAATTAGTTATATTAGTCGAGTACGCCCACCATTTGAAGTTAATCTTATGTCGCAGCGGGCTGCAGTAGCTGCTTTAGAAGATCGCAAGCACCTCACTAGAAGTCGAGAAGTGAACTCTCAAGGTAAGGAGTATCTCTATCAGGAGTTTGAAAGGTTAGATTTAGATTATGTACCGACTGAGACTAACTTTATCTTAGTCGATGTGGATCAAGATCCGGAAGCTCTATTTAATCGCATGTTAAAACAGGGCGTTATTATTCGTAATACGGAATCTTTTGGTTTGGAGAATAAGATCAGAGTGACGATCGGTACTCCTGAGCAGAATGAGCGTTTAATTAATACTTTAGAAGCAGAATTAAATTAAGCTTTAATTATAAAATCGAGGAGGTAGTAGTGATGATTATTGTAATGGAACAGAGTGCGACTAAGGATGAAGTTAATCAAGTAGTTAAGAGAGTTGAGGAGTTAGGATTTGAGCCTCACTTATCTGAAGGTGAAGTGAAGACGATTATTGGTGTGATTGGGGAGAATAAGTATGAGGCAATGGATGCTTTAGCTTCTTTACCGGGGATTGAGCAGATAGTAGAGATTACAAATCCTTATAAGCTATCAGGTAGAGAGTTTAAAGATGAACCGACTGTAGTTGATGTAGATGGCGTAAAGATTGGTGGCGATAACTTTACTGTAATGGCTGGGCCATGTGCTGTAGAGAGTGAAGAACAGTTAATTGAAGCAGCAAAGGCAGTTAAGGCTCAAGGTGCTCAGATTTTGCGCGGAGGTGCCTTTAAGCCAAGAACATCTCCTTATAGTTTCCAAGGTTTAAAAGAAGAGGGACTTAAGATGTTAGCTGCAGCAAGAGAAGAGACAGGTCTTAAAGTAATTACAGAAGTGATGGATACTCGTGATGTAGAATTGATTAGTGAGTATGCTGATATCTTACAGATTGGAGCACGTAATATGCAGAACTATCCTTTATTGCATGAAGTAGGTAAGCAGGATAAGCCGGTACTATTAAAGCGGGCAATGACAGCTACTTATAAGGAGCTATTATTAGCAGCAGAATATGTTATGGCAGGCGGTAATCATGATGTTATTCTCTGTGAGCGCGGTATTAGAACTTTCTCTGAGTACACTAGAAATACAATTGATCTAGCAACAATTCCAGCAATTAAGGAGTTAAGCCATCTACCAATCGTAGTTGATCCAAGCCATAGTACTGGTAAATGGACATTAGTTGATTCAGTATCTAAGGGAGCATTAGCAGCAGGGGCAGACGGATTATTAATTGAGGTACATCCTAATCCAACAACAGCATTATGTGATGGACCACAATCCTTAACTCCAGAGAACTTTGGACAACTGATGATAGAGATGGAACCTATTGCTAAAGCAGTAGGCAAGAAGTTATAAACTAATATTTGAGGTTGGTAGATTATGGCTAAAATTAAAGAGGTAGCAGTGGTTGGAGTTGGTTTATTAGGCAGTTCGTTGGGATTAGCTCTTAAGCGTTTTACTGCGGTGGAGAAGATAGTTGGTTACGATTTGAATAGAGAACATCTTAAGGAAGCAGTAGAGATTGGAGCAATTGATAGTCAGATTAGTAAGTTGGAGAGTACTACCCAATTAAATACAGTTGATTTAGTAATTATTGCGACACCGGTGGGCGTTATTCCTGATGTTGTAAAGCAGATTAAGCCTAAGTTAGCTCCGGGTACGATTATTACTGATGTAGGAAGTACTAAAGAGTGGGTGATTGATGAAGTTAAGCAGTTAGTAGGCAGTAAATTAACTTATATTCCGGCTCATCCGATGACTGGTTCGGAAGTTAGCGGTCCTGAAGGAGCTGATGCTTACTTATTTGAAAATGCTGTCTATGTCTTAACTCCACTGACTAAAACTCCAGACGATAAGTTGACAGCAGTAGCGGATCTGTTAGAGGAGATTAAAGCTAATCTTCTCTTGATGTCTCCAGCAGAGCATGATCAGATCGTGGCTGCTGTCAGCCACCTACCTCATATTATGGCTTGTGCTTTGGTAGGGGCTGTAGGTAAGGCAGCTGATAGTGATGAGCGGATCTTCTCTTTAGCAGCTGGTGGTTTTCGAGATACAACAAGAATAGCGGCTGGCGATCCGACTATGTGGTCTGATATCTGTCTGAGTAATACTAAGTTTATTCTAGAGATGATCGATACTCTAAAACAGGAGTTAGAGGAGTTTGAAGAACTACTAACTACTACAGATTATGATCAGTTATTTACTAAGTTTGAGTCGATGCAGAGTTTGCGGCAGAGAATTCCTAAGAAGAAGCGTGGTCTAATTTCACCTACTTATGAGTTAGTAGCTACAATATCTGATCGTCCGAATGCAATTGGTGAAATAACTACTTTATTAGGAGCAGCAGGAATTAATATTATTGATATTGAGATTCTACAGGTGCGAGAAAATGGTGGAACTTTACGGTTAGCTTTTGGTTCAGCAGAAGAATTAAATAATGCAGAAGATTTATTGACTACAGCAGGCTATAAGTATGAGATTAAGTAGTAAAGGAGTGGGAAGTAATGGAGTTAAGAGTAGAGCCTAAGTCGGGATTAATTGGACAAATTAAGGTACCGGGAGATAAGTCGATCTCTCATAGAGCAATAATGTTAGGCTCACTAGCAACTGGTAAGACAGAGATTGAGGGCTTTTTAACCGGAGAAGATTGTTTGAATACCGCTCGTGCTTTTCAAGATATGGGAGTAGAGATAGAAGGATTAGGTTCGGAAGAGATGATTATTCATGGTGTAGGCTTAGATGGTTTAAAGGAACCGACTTCTATTTTAGATGTTGGCAACTCAGGAACTTCGATGCGTCTCTTGTTAGGTATTCTCGCCGGACAGGACTTTTATTCGGTAATTACAGGTGATGAGTCACTTGTTGAGCGTCCAATGGCAAGAGTTGTTGATCCACTGAGCAATATGGGAGCTAAGGTCTTTGGACGTGATGATAATAATTTAGCGCCCCTAACAGTTATCGGTCAGGAGTTGACTAACCAAGAGTACCATTCGCCAGTAGCTAGTGCGCAAGTAAAGTCTAGTATTTTATTAGCAGGGCTATATGCTGATGGTGTTACTACAGTTGTAGAGCCGGAGAAATCTCGTGATCATACTGAGCGGATGTTAGATTACTTTGGAGCAGAAGTAGAAGTTTCAGGATTAGAAGTTAGCCTCGCGGATAGTCCAACATTAGAAGGCAAGAAGGTAGTAGTACCTAGTGATATTTCTTCAGCTAGTTTCTTCTTAGTGGCTGCTTTAATTAATCAAGATTCAGAGTTAGTATTAGAGAATGTAGGTTTAAATCCTACTCGAGCAGGTATTTTGGAAGTCTTATCTGAGATGGGAGCTAATTATCAGTTAATTAATGAACGATTAGAGAATGGAGAACCAATAGCTGATATTAAGGTTCAGTCATCAGATTTAGAAGCTACGGTGATCGATGGTGAAGTGATCCCGCGGTTAATTGATGAGATTCCTATTTTAGCTATTGCAGCAACTCAGGCAGAAGGTGAGACGATTATTAAAGATGCCGAGGAGCTGCGAGTTAAGGAGACCGATCGTATTTCAGCAATGGTAACTGAGTTAAGAAGATTAGGATTAGAAGTAGAAGAACGTAAGGATGGAATGGTAATTCCTGGTCCGCAAGTGATTCCAGGTGGGTGTAGCTGTCAAAGTTATGGCGACCATCGTGTAGCAATGTCTCTAGCAGTAGCAGGCTTAATTGCTCAAAAAGAGATCAGCATAACTAATAGTGATTGCATTAAGACTTCTTTTCCTAACTTTATTAATCTGTTAGAAGAATTGTAATTAGGTCAAAAATAAGTATTAGATAATTTAAGTTCATGAAGAGAGGTAGGAATTGATTATGGAGTCAGAGTTAGTAATTGCAATTGATGGACCGGCTGGAGCAGGTAAGAGTACGATAGCTAAACTTATTGCTCAGCGATTAGACCATCTGTATATCGATACCGGAGCAATGTATCGGGCTATAACTCTTAAAGCATTGCGAGCGGATGTTGAGCTTACTGCTAAAGAAGAGGTAGCTAAGTTAGCTCAAGAAACTGAGATTGAATTAGTAAAGGATGGTGATAGTGAGCGAGTCTTATTAGATGGTCAAGATGTTACTACTGCTATTAGGACACAAGAGGTAAGCAATCATGTTTCTACGGTAGCTCAGAATCGAGGTGTGCGGGAGGAATTAGTTAAACTACAGCGCCAACTAGCTGCCAATAAAGGAGTCGTCATGGATGGTAGAGATATTGGGACAGTGGTCTTACCGCAGGCTGATGTTAAGATCTTTTTAACTGCCTCCGTAGAAGAGCGGACAAGACGTCGTTATGAAGAATTGCAGGATAGTCAACAGGAGGTTGAGTTTGCTGAATTAAAAGAGGAGATACGGCGTAGAGATAAGTCAGACCAGAATCGAGAGTTAGCTCCGTTGAAACAGGCTGATGATGCTGTAGTAATCGATTCAACTGAACTATCAATTACGAAAGTAGTAGCTAGAGTAATTGAGCTCTGTCAGGAGGAGTTAAGTAATGAATAGTGCTAACTCGCTGTATAATTTCTCTCATGTAACTGCTAATCTATTTTTTGATTATATAGCTCGCTGGCAGGTAGAAGGGCGGGAGCATATTCCTGACTCCGGTTCGGCAATTGTAGTCTCCAATCATCTTAGTAATTGGGATCCAATTATTATAGCTAGTGCTCTGACAAGGCGGGTGCAGTATTTAGCTAAACAGGAGCTATTTGAGTATCCGGTTGTAGGCAGCTTTATGCGTCATATTGAAACAATTCCCCTAGATCGATCGCGAGCTGATCGTAGTGCAATTAAGGGTGCTTTAGATGTTTTAGCTCAAGATAAGCTGTTAGGTCTCTTTCCGGAAGGTACTCGCAGTCGTAGTGGTAAATTAAGGCAGGCTAAGTTAGGAGTAGTGATGATTGCTTTGAAGTCAGAAGCACCAATCTTGCCGATTGGTATTAAAAATACTGCTCAACCTTTCAGTAAGCAAGTAGAAGTTAAAATTGGTCAGCCTTTTTCATTAAGTAGTGAGCAGTATCAGCAGAAGTTAGATAAAGCAGAGATGAAAGAGATTGGCAAACAAATTATGGATGAGATAGCTAAATTAATTTAAGGATTAATTGATCGCAGGAAGGTATGTCTTGAACGGGAGTAAGGCATACTTTTTTTGAATTTAAGAAGGAGTTATTATCTCGATGACGAAGATATATAAATAGTTCTTCCTTAATTTCTATAATATTCATGATTAAAATGGGAATAATACTGAATAGAATTTAATATCTGTTCTGTTGGGTAAGGAGAGTGGTTATTCTGGAAATCATTTTAGCCGATCATGCTGGATTCTGTTTTGGAGTTAGAAGGGCTATGCGTTTAACTATGGATGCTGGTAAGAATAAAGATGAAGCAGTTAATACTCTAGGACCTTTAATTCATAACCCCCAAGCGGTTAATAGATTACAGCAGTTAGATGTAGGAATTGTTGATCAGGTTGATGAAGTAAATAATGGAACGATTGTGATTAGATCTCATGGCGTACCTCCAAATACACTACAAGAAGCCGAAGAGAAAGAATTGAATGTATTAGATGCTACCTGTCCTTTTGTGAAGAAGGCACAGAATAATGCAGCTAAGTTACATCAAGCAGGCTACCAGGTAGTGATCAGCGGTGATAGGGATCATCCAGAAGTAACTGCTATTTTAGGGTCTACCGATAACCAAGCTATTGTAATCGAAGATGAAGAGGAGATAGAAAATTTAGATTCGAATTTAGATAAAGTAGGGATCATTGCTCAGACAACACAGTCGATTGATAAATTTAAGTCTGTAGTCAATCGCTTAATGGATCTAGCTGAAGAACTAAAGATCTATAATACGATCTGTACTACAACTAATGAGCGTCAGGCTGCTGCTGCTGAGTTAGCAGCTAAAGTTGAGCTAATGATAGTCATTGGAGGTTATAATAGTGCCAATACCAATCGCCTGGCTGAAGTTTGTCGTGAAGCTGGAGCCTCAACTTATCATGTTGAGACAGCTGATGATTTAAGTCAGGATTGGTTTGAAAATATAGAAAAAGTAGGAGTTACAGCTGGGGCATCGACCCCAAATTGGATTATCAAGGAGGTTGTCAGTCGAATGGAAGAGATTAAAAGTGAAGCTACAGAGCAAGATAACGAAACTACAGAACTAAAGAAAGGTGCAGTATTAACTGGTACAGTAGAGAAGGTTACTGACCAAGAGGTGTTTGTAAGTATTGGTACTAAGGCAGAAGGAATTATTCCTCGCAATGAGTTAAGTAATCAACAGTTTGATGCGCCAGAAGATGTTGTAGCAGAAGGAGACGAAGTAAGTGTAGAAGTTCTAAATCCTGCTGATGATGAAGGAAATGTTATCCTTTCTAAGAAGCGTCAAGATGAAGAGGCAGCTTGGCAGCGGGTTGAAGAACTTCATGAAAATGATGAGATTATTGAAGCTGAAGTTACTAAAGAGGTTAAAGGTGGATTAGTTGTTGATGTAGGACTGCGAGGATTTATTCCTGCGTCTCATGTAGCGGTTGAGTATGTAGAAGATTTAAGTCAATATATTGGCGAAACTCTTCAGCTTAAGATCATAGAAGTAGAGCGAGATAACAATAATGTTGTGTTGTCGCGTAAGGAAGTGCTTCAAGAAGAGTTAGCTGAGAAGAAAGAAGAGATCTTTGCTTCATTAGAAGAAGGAGAGGTAATTGAAGGAACAGTAACAAAGCTAGTTGATTTTGGTGCCTTTATTGACATTGGAGGAGTAGAGGGATTACTACATATTTCTGAAATGTCATGGGGCAGAATTGATCATCCTTCTGATGTATTAGAAGAAGGAGAAGAGACAGAAGTTAAAGTCTTAAGCGTTAATCCAGAAGAGGAGCGAATCTCTTTAGGACTAAAACAGATTTTACCTGATCCGTGGGAGGAGTTCCTCGATAAGTATGATGAAGGTGATGTAGTCTCTGGTGAGATTACTAAGACAGTCGATTTTGGTGCTTTCATGGAAGTTGAACCGGGTGTCGAAGGATTAATTCATATCTCTCAACTCTCTCATCGCCATGTAGCTAATACGGAAGAAGAGGTAGTTGCTGGTGATGAAGTAGAAGCTAAGATTATTAATATTGAACCTGACGAAAGAAAAGTAGGACTTAGCCTTAAAGCTCTAAAAGATAAAGAGAAACAGACTAGAAGTCAAGGTTCTAAGAAGGATATTGATGAGTTTGTTAATGATGAAGAAGGTTCTGGAGTTACACTAGGCGATATGTTTGGAGATCTTTTTGAAGAGGACGAATAAAGTAGAGATAACTTAAGTTTAATAGATCGATCTAACCTCCGGTATGGTTTCATACTGGAGGTTTTTTATTTTGGGTACATATTTATCTATGGTTGGGGGACAATACTTATTGATAATTTTTTGGAGGTGGTACTCATGTCGATAGGTTTAATCTTTTTAATTATTACCGGGATTTTGATCTATTTTGGTTTAGCAGAACGAGTCTTAGATCGAATGTACTTAACAGATAAGCAGGCGCTATTAGTCTTAGGATTGATTATAGTTGGAAGTTATATTGATATTCCAATTACTCAGACCCCAATTATCAATATTAATGTTGGAGGAGCTATATTACCGATTATCTTAGCAATCTACGTGTTGACAAAGGCAAAGATGCATGAATTATTAAGGGCTATCTTCTCAATTATAGTGACAACTGGAGTGATCTATACTTTAACCCAAGTCTATCAATTTGAGGAAGGTCATACTTTAATTGATCCTACTTACTTATTTGGAATTGTTGCGGGAGTTACAGCTTACATTACTAGTCGTTCACGTAGGACTGCATTTATTACTGGTACTTTAGGTTTTTTAGGTTATGATTTAATCCATGTCTGGCGGATTACTTTTGGTGGAGTACCGGGTGAAGCAGAAATAGGAGGCGCTGGTGCTTTAGATACAGTCTTTTTGTCGGGATTGATTGCGGTAATTTTAGCTGAGGTTATCGGAGAGTCGAGTGAACGATTATCAGAGAAGATAAAAAAAGAGCCGCCTGAAGATAGAGTCGATAATGTAGAGTATGCTGACTTTTCGAGGAGTGAAGATGATGAATAGATCTTTAATCTATTATTTAGTTCTAACTTTGATGTTGGTTATTCTTGCAAGTTCTGTTAGTATGGCAGCTACTTCGAATAATGATTACTTTAGAGTAGTTGATCAACAGGATAATACTATCTTTACTACTACGATGGAAGTTCACGAAGGTGATTGGTATATAGCAGATGATAATCAAAAGTATATAGTAGTTGCAGTAGATAAAGAGGAAAAGAAGGTAGAGACTAAACAGCGCGGGGAAGTCAAGTTGCTTAATGATGAAAGCAAATTACCTCTATTATTACCTGACTTATCCGAATTAAGTTCATTTGTGGCACGTAAAAAGGAAAAACCTCAAGTTGCTTTATATCATACTCACGGCAGTGAATCATATGTACCTGATAGTGGAACTGATAGTAAACCAGGGCGGGGTGATATACATCAGGTAGTTAATCGATTTACTGCTGAATTAAAGCACAGAGGATTTGAAGTATTTCAATCTGATAATCATCATGGTCCTCATGACGGAGGAGCCTATACTCGTTCGCGCCGTACAGCTAAGAAGTTGATTCAAAAACGTCCTACTGCAATCTTTGATGTACATCGAGATGGCGTACCTAATAGTCGAGAGTACTTAACTAATGTTAATGGTAGTAGTGTCGCTAGAGTGCGTCTAGTTGTCGGACGACAGAATCCTAATATGAAGGTTAATGATAAGTTTGCTAAACAGTTAAAGTATGTAACTGATAAGTACTATCCGGGATTGATTAAAGGAATATTCTATGCTAAGGGGGATTATAATCAAGATTTAGCACCACACTCAACTTTATTAGAATTTGGGACTCATACTATTAAAGAGATTGAAGCTAAAAAAGCTACAGCCTACTTTAGTGATGCAGTTAATGCTTTATTGACTGCTCAAGCTCAAGGTGCAGAAGGTGTAACGCGGGAACAAGATAAGGGAGCTTTTAAATCAATTTTAACTATCTTAAGTGTTGTTATAGTTGGAACTGTAGGTTATTTAGTAGTTAATGAGGGCAGTTTAGAAGGAGCAGTAACTAAGATTAAGCAGCTAATTGGTAGTAAAGTAAATCATAGGAATGATGATGAGGAATAGATTAACTAAAGGAGCCTACTAGATATGGAGTATGGAAGAATGATTATTTCAAGTTTAGTATTAGGGACGATAGTGCGCTTTTGGATGTTACGGATTGATTATCGTCAGTATCCGGGTTATCCTCACGGTTACGTGGTACATTTAGCATTAGGATTTATTGCTGCAGGATTAGGAGGATTAGTACTCCCGGCTCTATTAGAGGGAGATTATGTGGCAATTACTTTTCTTTCGTTGGCAGCACAACAATTTAGTAATATTCGCAGTATGGAGCGTGATTTTTTAACTGAGTTAGAAAAGACAGAGTTAGTACCGCGGGGTAGTGCTTATATTGAAGGAATCTCTAAAGTTTTTGAAGCTCGTAATTATCTAGCAATGTTAGTAGCTTTAGTAACTACTGTGGGAGTAAGACTTTCTACATGGTATGGTGGTGTGATTGCTGGATTAATTGTTGCTTTAATATTGGAGCGAGTAATGTCGGAAAAGAGTATTAAGGATATAGCTAAAGTAGATGTGGTCGAACTAAAGTTTAGCGGACCTAATGGTGCTAATATTACGATTGATGATGTGGTGATAATGAATGTTGGTCTAAATGAATCATTAAAGCACTGGAAAGAAGGCGGAATTGGAATTACTATTGACCCCCTTGATGATAATGCTCGAGCTACGTTGATTAATATTGGTCAACGACAGGCAATTTTACATGATGTGATTACTCAGCTAGGTGTTAAGCTAGATCAGGGGGTGCAGGATTATACTCCTTTAGCTCGTCTGAATTTAGATACAGGTCGCGTCTGTATTATTATTGTACCGATTGAACCTGATGAGAAGTGGATTAAGGAGGCAGTAGAGAATACTCCGATATTAGAGAGTTCTAAGCGCAGACCTTTAGCTTCAAAAGCAGGTCAAGGTGCTGCTGATTAAGGAGGGATTTGGTAATGGATGTTAGCTTAACTAATAACATTTTAGCGATTGTAGTTTTAGAACGAGATAAATCTAGAGTGGAGGCAGGATATGCTCCAATCTTTTATGCAGAAGATGAAAAGGAGCTGGAATATATAGCGATGTTAATTTCTAGGTTGACCTTTTCGATGGCTCATGATTTGGGTAATGGTATTTATATTTTGGTTAAACATTAATTAAGGAGAATTTTAATATAGCTTGACTAATTTAATCTGATATAAGATAATATAAGATAGATTGTAAAATTTAAGGTGGTCGAAAGAATGGTTGATAATCAATATGTAGAGATAGTTAATGTTCGAGCAGATAGTATAGCAGCAGAATTAGGTATTGAAGTGGGAGATCAATTAGTAGAGATTGATGGTCAACAAATAAGAGATTATATAGATTATAAGTTTTTGTGTACAGACCTATATTTGGAAGTGTTAATTAAGAAATCAAGCGGTGAAGAATGGCTATTAGAGATTGAAAAGGAGTATGATGAAGATTTAGGGTTAGAATTTTCAGGAATTATTTATGATAAATTAAAGAAGTGTAGTAATAACTGTATCTTCTGTTTTGTTAATCAAGCACCTGAGGGCTTGCGTAAGACATTGAACCTAAAAGATGATGATTATAGATTTTCTTTTTTACAGGGCAGCTATATTACTCTAACTAATCTAAGCCAAGATGAGTTAGAGCGGATTAAGCGGTTACACTTAAGTCCCTTATATGTGTCAGTACATACTACTAATCCTCAATTGAGAGCTAAGATGATGCGTAATTCAACAGCCGGAGAGATCTTATCTATTTTAAAGGAGTTAGCTGAGGCAGGAATTCAATTTCATACACAGATTGTACTCTGTCCGGAGTTTAATGATGGAGCTGAGCTAGATAGAACGATTAGTGATTTAATTGAACTATCTGCTGCAATTAAAAGCTTAGCAGTAGTACCAGTTGGTTTAACGAAGTATCGTAATAATCTATATCCCCTGCGTTCTTTTAGGGCTAATGAAGCAGAGGAAGTAATTGAGCAGGTTACGACTTGGCAGGAGAAGTTACGTAACAGAGAGGAGAGCAACTTTATCTATCTTTCTGATGAGTTCTATTTATTAGCTGATAGAGAAATACCGCCTGCTGAGGAGTATAACGGCTTTCCGCAGTTAGAGAATGGCGTGGGAATGGTGCGCCGTCTATGGCAGCAGTTTGCTCAGTTAGAGGATGAGTTACCTACTGCATTATCGAAATCGCGCGAATATACTCTTGTTACTGGAGAGTTAGGTAAGAAGGCTTTAGCACCACTAATTGATAGATTAAATCAGATTACTGGACTTAAGATTGAACTGTTAGAAGTTCAGAATCAATTTTTCGGCAGCGAAGTAACGGTGACTGGACTCTTAGCAGGAGCAGATATAATTAGAGCACTGCGTAATAAAGTAGTAGCTAATCAAGTAGTCTTGCCGGCAGTACTCTTAAATGATGATCAATTATTGATTGATGATCTGCATATTGATGATCTAAGAGCAGAGTTTCCCGAGTTAGACTTTATTATAGTAGAGAATGAAGCAGCGGATTTAGTGGAGCAGTTAGTTAAGATTCAACCTGGAGGTGGGGTAAATGAATAAACCAATTGTAGCAATTATAGGTAGACCAAATGTAGGAAAATCGACTCTCTTTAATCGAATTGTGGGTAATCGGATTTCGATAGTCGAGGATGAACCAAGTATTACTCGTGATCGACTCTATGCGGAAGCGGAGTGGTTAAATGATCACTTTTTATTAGTTGATACGGGTGGAATAGATCTTAATAGTGATAAGAAGTTAAAAGAGGAGATTAGAACCCAAGCACAGATAGCGATTAATGAGGCTGAGGTAGTAATCTTTGTTGTTGATGGGCGCGCTGGTATTCAGCCGATGGATCGTGAAGTAGCTAATCTACTAAGGAAGAGTGGACAGTCGATTGTTTTAGCAGTTAATAAGGTAGATAGTAAGGAGTTAGAAGAAGAAGTTAAGTATGATTTCTATGAGTTAGGCTTAGGAGAGCCGATTGCTATTTCAGCAGAGCATGGACTCAATACTGGTGATCTATTAGATGAAGTCGTGACTAACTTTCCTATGCGCGAGGAGCCGGAGTATGATGAAGATACGATTAAGATGTCTGTAATTGGTCGTCCCAATGTCGGTAAGTCTTCTTTAGTTAATACTCTCTTAGGAGAGAATCGGGTAATTGTTAGCGACATACCGGGTACAACTAGAGATGCTATTGATACCTACTTTGAGGTAGGCGATCAGAATTACGCAATTATTGATACCGCCGGAATGCGGAAGCGAAGTAATGTTGATGCTGGCGTGGAAAAGTATAGTGTGATTAGATCCCTTCAAGCTATCGATCGGTCAGATATAGCATTGATGATGATCGATGCAACGGAAGGAATTACGCGTCAGGACAAAAAGATAGCCGGTTATGCGAAAGAAGAAGGTAAAGCAATGGTCTTAGTAGTTAATAAGTGGGACTTAATTGATAAAGATGATAATACTGCTCAGCGTTTTGCTACGGAAGTGATGCATGAAGCTAGCTTTTTAGATTTTGCTCCTATTACTTTTGTTTCTGCGCTAACAGGTCAGCGAATCTTCGAGATCTTAAATATAGTCAATTATGTAGCTGAGCAGCATGCACGGCGGGTTAAGACTAATTTATTAAATAAGGTAATTAATGAAGCAGTAGCGATGCATCAGCCGCCGTCCGATAATGGTAAGCGTTTAAAGATCTATTATGCTACTCAGCCGCGAGTCAAGCCACCGTTAATTATTCTCTTTGTTAATAATCAGGAATTGATGGATTCATCCTATAAACGTTATCTAGAGAATAAGATTCGTGAGGAGTTTGGTTTTGAAGGAACTCCAATTCGACTTGTGGCGCGGAATAGAAATTAATAGGAGGCAGTTAGCATGTTAAGTTATTTGGTGGTACTTGTAGTTGGTTATCTGTTAGGTTCAATTCCTTTTGGATTGCTTTTAACTCGGTTGGTTAAAGGAGTTGATATTAGAGAGTATGGCAGTGGTAATATTGGGGCTACTAATGCCTACCGTGTGATGGGCTTTGGCATGGGGATTATAGTAGCTTTATTTGATATTAGTAAAGGATATATTAGTGTGGTGTTAGCTCAATATATCGTAGGAACGAATCCGCTGGTAATTATCTTAGCTGGGTTAGCGGCTATTGTCGGACATAATTGGTCGCTCTTTTTAAATTTTAATGGCGGGCGCGGAGTGGCTACTTCGGTAGGAGTTTTAATTAATCTCTTGCCGCAAACGGTGTTAGTAGCCTTCTTTGTCTGGTTGGTGGTAGTTTTGACGATGCGCTATGTATCTTTAGGTTCGATTGTAGGAGCGCTCTTAATTCCGATGTTAGCTTTCTTACTTGATCGACCATTACCGTATGTCGGATTAGGTTTGGCAATAGCTGTCTTTGTGATCTATCGCCATCGACCTAATATTAAACGATTATTACGCGGGGAAGAGAAGAAGATTGGTTGGAATATAGATGTAGAGCAGAATGACTAACAGTAGGGGGAATGATTATGGAAGAAGTAGCTGTTATAGGAGGTGGTAGCTGGGGTAGTGCCTTAGCTATTCTACTGGCTAATAATGGTTATAACGTTTCGCTATGTGATATTTCTGAAACGGTAGTTAGTGAGATTAATCAGTCTCGGAGTAATTCTGATTACTTACCGGGAGTGGAGTTTCCGGCTAATATTACAGCTACTACTGACTTACAGGAGGCTGTAAGTGATGTAGGATTAGTAACGGTAGTAGTGCCTTCGGAGGCAATTAGAACAATAGCCAAGCAGCTGCGAGGCTTATTAACTCCGGAAACGATTATTGTCAGCGCTACTAAAGGGATTGAGGATGAGACTTTCTATTCAATGTCGGAAGTGTTAAAGGAGGAATTAGATCAGAGTTTACATAATAATATTGCTGTCTTATCAGGTCCTAGCCACGCCGAAGAAGTAAGTCGCGGCTTACCTACGACAGTAGTGGTAGCAAGTCAGATTAGAGAAGTAGCTGAGCAAGTCCAAGATCTGTTTATGTCTGATGTTTTTCGTGTTTATACTAATCCCGATGTGCAGGGTGTGGAGTTAGGTGGCGCTCTAAAGAATATTATTGCTATTGCAGCGGGGATTACTGATGGATTAGGTTATGGAGATAATACTCAAGCAGCTTTAATTACCCGCGGTTTGGCAGAGGTTAAGCGACTTGGTGTAGCTTTAGGAGCTGATCCGATGACCTTTGCTGGCTTATCAGGTATTGGTGATTTAGTAGTAACCTGTGCTAGTGAACATAGTAGAAATAGACGATTAGGTACAAAGATCGGTCAAGGACTGAGTCTAGAGCAGGCATTAGCAGAGATTAAGATGGTTGCTGAAGGTGTAAGAACTACTCAGGCAGCTTATCGCTTAGCGGAAGAGTATGATGTAGAAGCCCCAATTATTAATCAAGCCTATCAGGTCTTATTTGAGGATAAGGCACCGCGACAGGCTGTTAATGAGCTAATGATGCGAGGTAAGAAGCATGAGATCGAAGAAGTAGTAGAGAATAAAGAGAACTGGTAAATTTAATATTGCTAGATTAAGGCAGGGGATAATTCCTCTGTCTTTTTTATATTTAGGTTGTTTTTAATCGTTTTGGGTTATAAATTTAAGTTAGAAAAGAATATTTTGGTATTAGATTCATATATATATATTGATATAGTCTTTATAATTCCATAACTTATTCGGAAGAAATTGATTAATTTGATGAGCTATATGGTTAGTCTGTGATAATCTTAAGGGGGTCAGATAATGGAGGAGTACAATATTTATCAGGATATTGCGGCACGGACAGGCGGCGATATCTATATTGGTGTTGTTGGTCCGGTGCGCACAGGTAAATCAACCTTTATTAAACAGTTTATGGATTTATTGGTGTTGCCTAATATGGAGGATGAGTATGAGCGTGAGCGCACTCAAGATGAACTACCACAGAGCGGCGCAGGAAGAACAATTATGACCACTGAGCCTAAGTTTATACCTAATGAAGGTACTAAGATCGAATTAGATGAAAATCTGGATTTTCGTGTGCGGTTGGTAGACTGTGTTGGTTATCAAGTCGATGGAGCATTAGGCTATGAAGAGGAAGATGGCCCGCGCATGGTAGTTACACCGTGGTTTGATGATGCAATTCCATTTCAAGAGGCAGCGGAGTTAGGAACTAAGAAGGTGATTGAGGAGCATTCGACAATTGGACTAGTCGTGACCACTGATGGTAGTATCACTGAACTGTCTCGTGAAAGCTATATTGCGGCTGAGGAGCGAGTTATCTCGGAGTTAGAGGAGTTAGGTAAGCCGTACTTAATTACGCTCAATACTACTGATCCTAATAGTCAGCGAGTAGCAAGACTTAAAGAAGAGTTAGAGGAGAAGTATAATAAACCTGTGATTCCGATTGATTGTGCTAACTTAAGTGGTGCAGATATTAGCGAGCTCTTACAGGAGATTCTCTATGAGTTTCCGATTCGTGAGATTAATGTTGACTTACCGCTCTGGATTGATGAGTTAACTGGAGAGCATTGGTTGAGTGAGGAACTAAATGAGAGTGTTAATGATGCGTTAGCTGATGTGGTACGACTAAGGGATATCGAAGCGGGATTAAATAATTTAGCTGACTATGAGTATGCTCAGGAGATTATCTTAGAGAATATGGATTTAGGATTTGGTTTAGCAGAGATAAATATTAACCTTCAAGAGCAGCTGTTTTATGATGTAATTAATGAGGAGACTGGTTTAGAGATTGAGGGGGAACATCACCTCTTTAATCTAATTCAAGAGTTAAGTACAGCTAAGGAGAAGTATGATAAGGTAGCGCAGGCTCTTTTAGAAGTAGAGGAGAAGGGCTACGGTATTGTGCAGCCGCAGTTAGATGATTTAGTCTTTGATGAACCGGAATTAATTAAACGCGGGGGGCAGTTTGGCGTTAAACTGAATGCTTCGGCTCCTTCGATTCATATGATTAGAGCTGATATTAATACGGAAGTTTCACCGGTGGTGGGGACAGAAAAACAGTGTGAAGAGTTAATTGACTTCTTACAGGAGGAGTTTGAGGAGAATCCAAGTGCTATCTGGGATACTGATTTCTTAGGTCGTTCATTACATGGTCTGGTACGGGATGGAATTCAAAATAAGTTATATCGGATGCCTGGTAATGCTCAAGATAAGTTACAGGATACCTTACAGAAGGTGGTTAATGAGGGCAGTGGTGGTCTGATATGTATTATTCTATAATGTGATGGTTTACAGCCGGCTACTGCATATGGATGAGGAGGAGTAAAGATATGAAACGTAGGATAATGAAATATTTAGGTGTATTATTTTTAGTATCTATCTTTCTTAATTCTACGGTAGAAGTATATGCTAGGGCTGGAGGAGGTGGCGGCAGCGGTAGTGGTGGAGGAGGAATATTTGCTATTATTTTATTGCCATTTATTATCATAGGTTATTTGATTCGTAAGTATTGGATAAACAATAAGAGCAAAGAGTCCAATGCTGTTATGAATCAGGCGGCTACTACCGACCAGATTTGGAATAAGGATGAGATATTAGAAAGAGTGGAAGAGATATTCTTTAAAGTTCAGATTGCCTGGATGGAAAGAGATCAGGATTTAGCCAAAGAATATATTAGTGAAAAATTATATAAGAAGCATAAGACACAGACGGATCAAATGTTAGAGCAGAAGCGGAAGAATATTTTAGAACAGATTAATCTAATAGAGAGTAAAATTGTTGAGGTGCAGGATTACATTGAAGATGAGCGAGATAGCATATGGGTTTATATAAAAGGTTCAATGATTGATTATGTGATTGATGAAGATAGTGATAAGGTAGTTTCAGGAGATTCTACAGAAAAACAGGCGTTTAGTGAACTTTGGAAGTTAATTAGGGCAGATCATGGTTGGGTATTAGATCAGATAGATCAGGAAGTAACAATAAGTAAGCTGACTGAATTTAATTCATTTACAGAAGAGGTAGGAGAGAGTCAATAAGTATTTAATTTGACGGGAGATATTATCAACCGGCTTAATAGCCGGTTTTTCTGTTTTTATGAGTGATTATGGAGGAGAATGTTAATTTATTAAGTATTGTAATATGTAGGATATACATGTGAGTAATAATATTATCTCTAATACTACTAGTCCACTA
>JBNJEL010000015.1:0-26302 GCA_051745835.1 Bacillota bacterium | reverse complement strand
CGACATTTAAAATTATACAACAAAGAAACAAAAATGTCAAGAACAAATTTTAATTTTTTGTAACAAGCTGTCGCATTTTCAGAAGCGACATTAAATATATTAACACAGAACAAATAACTTGTCAAGAAAAAGTGGTAATTAATTTTAGTCACTCAATCGATTAATCAACTACCAACTCAACTCAGTAATTATAGAGTATAAAGTTGTGGGCAGAAAATCGATATCTCTATTAAGCGACGTTTATTATATTAACATCTGATTCTACATCTGTCAAGGAAAAATTAATCTGCTGAATTGTACTATTTATACTTTAAAGACTTAAAGGCACATATTAATATAAATTATCTAATATCAATATGCGCCCTTAGATCAATAAGTTAAAATTTTACTCACCTTCATCTTCATGTT
Organism: Bacillota bacterium; assembly: GCA_051745835.1. Taxonomy (GTDB): domain Bacteria; phylum Bacillota; class Halanaerobiia; order Halobacteroidales; family Acetohalobiaceae; genus JBNJEL01. Next base: position 25,894 of record JBNJEL010000015.1, on the reverse strand, counting down.
CTGATATATTACTTATATGAGCTAAAGAGACTACTTTATCATCCGCAGCTAAGTTCATCATATTTATTCCTTGTGTATTACGACCAGTAGAAGATACTTCTTCTACTAACATTCTAATTAAGATCCCCTCTTTAGAAATTAACATTATCTCATCAAGATCATCAACTACTTTTAACGCGCTTAACTTACCATTCTTACCTGTTCGCTTTAAAGTAATAATTCCTTTTCCGGCTCTTCCCTGAGGACGATATTCTTCCAATGAAGTTCGTTTACCATATCCTTTATCAGTAACTACTAATAGTTGACCATCCTCATCTATAATATCCATTCCAATTAATTTATCTTCAGCTGTCAAATCAACACCTTTAACACCTCGTGCTGTACGCCCCATACTTCTAACTTCCGTTTCACTAAATCGAATAGCTAATCCTAAATTAGTACCTAAAATAATCTCATCTTCACCTGTAGTTAGCTTTACATCTATTAATTCATCACCTTCATCTAAATCAATAGCTATTAAACCAGTATAATTAGTATTAAATTCTTCTAAATCAGTTTTTTTGATAATCCCCTGCTCTGTTGCCATTACTAAGTAGAAATCAGTTTTAAAAGTATCAATTGGAATTACTGTTGTAATCTTTTCTTCTTTTTCTAAGTCTAATAGATTGATAATGGCTGTTCCCTTAGCTTGACGTCCCGCTTCAGGTATCTGATAACCTTTTAACCGATAAACTCGTCCTTGATTAGTAAAGAATAATAAATAATTGTGAGTTGAAGTAGTATATAACTGTTCTACAAAATCTTCTTGGTTAGTACTAACACCAATAATACCACGACCACCACGATGTTGGATCTTATAAGTATCTAACGGCATACGCTTAATGTAATCATTATAAGTAAGAGTAATTACTATCTCTTCTTCTTCAATTAAATCTTCCATATCTAAATCAATCTCACGATCTACTATCTTTGTTCTACGTTCATCTTGATATTTAGCTTTTAATGATAAAATTTCTTCTTTAATAATATCTAGTAATTTCTCTTCACTAGCTAAAATTGACTTAAGGTACTCAATCTTTTCTTTTAAATTTTTGTATTCTGATTCAATCTTATCAATTTCTAATCCAGTTAATCGCTGCAGTCTCATCTTTAGTATAGCATTAGCCTGCTTTTCAGTAAGTTCAAAATTATTAATTAATCTATTTTGAGCTTGTTGTTTATTATCTGAACTACGAATAGTCTTAACTACTTGATCGGCATTATTTAAAGCAATTCTTAAACCTTCTAAAATATGAACTCTAGCCTCTGCTTTATCTAAATCATACTGAGTTCGCCGCGTAACGACCTCTTTTTGGTGAGCTAAGTAATGATTTAAAATTTCCTTTAGACTTAACACTTGAGGTTCGCCTTCAACTAAGGCTAACATAATAATTCCAAAAGTAGTCTGGAGTTGGGTATGTTTAAATAACTTATTTAACACCACTTTAGCATTGATATTTCGTTTTAAATCAATTACTATTCGCATACCATTACGATCAGATTCATCGCGTAAGTCAGTTATTCCCTCTACCTGACCATCTTTGACTAATGTAGCTATCTTCTCAACTAACTTTGCTTTATTAACCTGATAAGGTAGCTCCTCAATTATAATTCTATCCTTACCACTATCTAATGTCTCTATTCTAGATTTAGCTCTTACTTTAACTTTACCCTTACCAGTTTCAAAAGCCTTCTTAATTCCTTTACGTCCCATAATTAATCCACCAGTAGGAAAATCAGGTCCTTTAATTATCTTCATTAATTCAATAATATCTAGTTCAGGATTATCAATTAAAGCAATTAATCCATCGATCACTTCTGTGAGGTTATGCGGAGGAATATTAGTTGACATTCCTACAGCTATACCTGATGAACCATTGATCAAAAGATTAGGCAATCGAGCTGGTAAGACTTCAGGCTCTTCTAATGAATCATCAAAGTTAGTTTGAAAATCAACTGTATCTTTATTAATATCTGATAATAATTCAGTAGAAATTTCAGACATTCTAGCTTCGGTATATCGCATTGCTGCTGCTGAATCTCCATCTACTGAACCAAAATTACCATGACCATCAACTAACATATAACGATAAGAAAAATCTTGTGCCATTCTAACCATCGTATCATAAACTGCAGTATCACCATGCGGATGATACTTACCTAATACCTCTCCTACAATTCTAGCCGACTTCTTATGTGATTTATTAGGTGTAATACCTAACTCATTCATCGCGTACAGAATACGACGATGAACCGGTTTAAGTCCATCTCGTACATCTGGTAATGCTCGTCCAGCAATTACACTCATCGCATAATCCATATATGATTCTTTCATTTCTGACTCAATAGCTATTGAGTTAACTTCCTGTTTCTTTAATTCTGGCATAATTCAACCTCCTATTTACCACATCATACAGCTTAAATATCTATATTTTCAACTTCTTTGGCGTGTTGTTGAATAAACTCTCGTCTAGGTGATACTTTATCTCCCATTAATGTTGTAAAGACTTTATCAGCCATCACAGCATCTTTAATCTTAACTTGTAATGTAGATCTATTCTCTGGATCCATAGTAGTATTCCACAGCTGTTCAGGATTCATCTCACCTAAACCTTTATATCTCTGTAATGAAATTCTATTCCGCCCGATCTCATCTAATAGTTCTTCTAATTTACGATCATTGTAAACATAATACTCTTTACGATTCTTAGTTACTTTATACAGAGGCGGTTGAGCAATATAGACATTACCAGCTTCTAATAGAGAACGCATATAACGATAGAAAAAAGTTAATAATAAAGTTCTAATATGGGCTCCGTCTACATCAGCATCTGTCATAATAATAATTTTTTTATACCGTGCTTTCTCTAATTCAAACTCTTCTCCAATCCCTGTACCTAAAGCTGTGATTAAAGAGCGAATCTCTTTATTATTTAAAATCTTATTCAAGCGAGCCTTTTCCACATTAAGTATCTTACCACGCAGTGGCAAAATAGCTTGAAATTTCCTATCGCGTCCTTGTTTAGCAGAACCACCAGCTGAATCCCCCTCTACAATATAGAGTTCACTCTCTTCTGGATCTCGGGAAGAACAATCAGCTAACTTACCTGGTAAAGCAGTAGTACTTAATGCACTTTTTCGTCTAGTTAGTTCTTTAGCTTTCTTAGCCGCTTTTCTAGCTTCAGCTGCTCTAATTGATTTTTGAGCAATTAAGGAACCAATCTCAGGATTTTCCTCTAAAAATTGTTCTAAATTATTAGAGACTACTGAATCAACAATTCCTCGTACTTCACTATTGGCTAATTTAGTTTTAGTCTGTCCTTCAAACTGAGGCTCAGGTAGCTTAACATTAATAATTGCTACTATTCCCTCTCGAATATCATCACCAGACAGGTTAGGGTCATCTTCTTTAAGGTGATCATGACGTCGTGCATACTCGTTAATTGTTCTAGTTAACGCACTCTTAAATCCACTTAAGTGATTACCGCCTTCGTGAGTATTAATATTATTAGCAAAGGTAAAGATATTATCTACATAAGTATCATTATACTGAATCGCTACTTCTATGTGAATATCATCCTCTTCTGTCTCAAAATAGATAGGTTCTTCATAAAGAAGATCTTTATTCTTATTTAAATCTTTAACAAAGGAGACAATACCCCCTTCGTACTGAAATGTATCCTCTCTTAACTCTTCATCTCGTCTATCTTCTACTTTAATCTTAATTCCACGATTTAGATAGGCTAACTCTTTTAATCGTTTAGCTAAAGTATCATAATTAAATTTAATACTTTCAAAGATCTCAGTATCAGGCTTAAATCTAATCTGAGTACCACTTGCTGTACTACTACCAATTTCTGTTAACTCAGTAGTTGGTGCTCCTCGTTCATACCGCTGATGATAGATCTTATTATTTCTCTTAACCTCTACTTCAAGCCACTCAGATAAAGCATTAACTACTGAAACACCTACTCCATGTAATCCACCAGATACTTGATACCCTTTATTATCAAACTTACCTCCAGCATGTAAAACTGTCATTACAATCTCTACTGCTGGACGCTTTAAATTAGGATGAGGTGAAATAGGTATCCCTCGTCCATCATCAATAACTGTGACTATATTTCCCGGTTCAAAAATGACTTTAATTTCATCACAGTATCCAGCTAATGCTTCATCTATACTATTGTCAACTACCTCATAAACTAAATGATGTAATCCTCGCGCACTAGTGCCGCCAATATACATTCCTGGTCTCTTACGTACAGCTTCTAAACCTTCTAGCACCTGGATTTGATCTGCTTCATATTGAGAGTGATTAAGTTTATCTTTAGTCATATAATTTTAAACCTCCATTTACCTTTAACCGCTATTGTACTCTAATTAATCTAAACGATCTGTAAAGTTCATTCTCTTCCGTAAAGTTTTAGAAGAAATATTAGAATAATAGATAGTTTCATTAGTCAGTACAAAGGATTTTGCTTCACCTGCTGCATAGTCTTTAATAAATCCTTCTTCTTGAGCAATCTGTAAGAATTCTTCAGTAATTTCAGAAGCAGTAGATTCGAGATCTGCTATCATTACTACTTCATCGGTAGGAATCATATTATCGTTACCTAAATGTAATAACATTAAACTTATTGCCTCCTACAATTGATTATAAACTTGAAAATAATTATCGCCAATAGACTTCTTAATCAAAGAGTTACTTAGTTGAGACGGATGGGTATCCGTTTTTAACATTACATAATTATGAATTAGAACCTTAACTTGACGTACTAAATTTTGATCACTACCATCTAATACTCTAGGTATATTAACTTCAATTTGCTGCCAAAATTTAGTAAGCAATTCCTCTTTAGCTTGTTGATAATTAGTTATAGAAATATGAGGTAGAGTAGTACTTATTTTATCATACGACAACCAAGGAGTTTCTACTAAAATATTTTCTAATCGATTACAGCTTTCTTGGCTTTTAATTTGACAGACCAAACAACAATCTGCTTCTTTAGGGTGATAAGTTGAACAGTAATCACACTGCACCCAACCATTATTTTCTTTCCATTTATTTAATTTACGCTGCTTAATTAAGATTGACTCTAACTTATCAGTTAACTCCGTATCATTAACTGCAGTTAAAGTATTTTTAATTTCATTAAGTTCTTGATTAGTTAACTCTATCTTAGCTAAACTCTCTTTAGTCTTTGGTGTATTATTATCATCTACTTCTTTTTTATTAATTGAACCTAACTTAAATCTAATATCATCAACTATCTTCTCTTCTAATCTATCATTAAGTTGAGTAATAAACTTCTCTTTTAGAAATAATAATTGCTGAGCCCAAGTGGAATTACTAACTTTAACAAATAAAGTTCCTTGGTTGATATAACTAGCTTGAGTATGTTTCCTTATTCGCTCACCAATAACTTGAGACCAAATATTTAAGACCTTCTTTTCTTTTATCTTCTGTGTTAAATTTAGGTTAGTTAGAGTTTCTTCTAAAACTTGATTAATTGAATCAACCATCTACTTTAACCTCCATGACCTCTCCTGATTTAACTCGATATAAGCTTTTAGTTGCTTTAAGCTTATGTAAATTATTACTTCTAGTGCTGGTAATGAAGGTCTGAATCTTATTTTTAATTATCTGCAATAAGTAGCTTTGACGATTATTATCTAATTCAGAGAATACATCATCAAGTAATAAAATAGGATATTCTCCGATTTCTGATTTCATAAACTCTAATTCAGCTAATTTTAAAGCTAATGCCGCTGTGCGTTGCTGACCTTGAGAGCCAAACTTTCTAATGTTGACTTCATTTACCCAAAACAGTATATCATCACGATGAGGGCCAAACTTAGTTACCCCTCGTTTAATTTCTAATTGCTGATTAGCTTCTAGTTTTTTTCTAAACGCTGATTTAATTTCAGTTAATTCCGATTCTTTATTTATTTTTAAGGATGAATCATAAGTTAGTTCTAAGTTTTCTAAACCATCGGTTATTTTGCGGTGCTTTAAACGCGCTAGAATACCTAACTTCTCTAATGCCTTTAATCTTTTAGCTATTATCTTGCTACCTAATTCTATCAATTGTGGATCCCATACTTCTAACATATCTACTGCACTCTGTCCATCTCTAATTTCTTTTAATAAATTATTACGCTGCTTAAGTATCTGACGGTACTCTTGTAAATTATGATGATAATAAGAGTTAATCTGCGAAATTTCTAGATTGATAAATTTCCTTCGCTTACTAGGACTACCTTTAACTAACTTTAAATCTTCAGGTGAGAATATAACTGCATTAATATACCCTAGTAGATCATCTAATTTTTGAAGTTGATTATCATTAATTTTAATTTCTTTAGAACGACCTTTAAATTTAAACTTGATTTCAAAGTGTTGATCATTCTTAGCTAGATTGCTTTGAAGATAGAAGCCGTCCTCTTCCCACTTAATCATCTCTGAAGTAACATTAGTCCGATGAGAATTACCAGTGCTTAATAGATAGATTGCTTCGAGAATGTTAGTTTTACCTTGCGCGTTATTACCGATAAATATATTTAAATTGCGATTCAATTCCAAATCCAACTCTGTATAATTTCTAAAATTCTTTAAGAATAGATTGGTAAGATACAAATTATTTCTTCACTCCTGACCAATATTATTGGGTTAATTGATATTGGTGCTGATTAATTTCGATCGTATCACCAGGATTTAAAGTAGCACTACGTCTTTTTTCTACTTCACCGTTCACCTTTACTTTTCCTTTTTTTATAATTAATTTAGCTTCTCCGCCGGTTATTACGATATTAGCCCATTTTAAAAATTGATCTAAGTTAATTGTATCAGTTTTAATTTTTACTTTTTCCATTTTAATTCCCCCTAATTTGATCTAACTGGCATGATAACATGAAGATAATCATTACTATTAGCTTCTTTGATAATTCCCGGACTTAGTTCTCCACTTAATTTAAGTAATACTTCTTCTTCATCTAAAACTTTTAGTACATCAATTAAGTAACTAGCATTAAAAGAAATTTTAGTATTTTCACCTTGTTGATTAGTTGTTACTTCTTCATAAGCTTGACCTACTTCCGGAGCATTAGATTGAATAATTAACCTATTATCTACAAATTCTGTCTTAATTATATTAGAATCATTTTTAGCTACTAAAGAAGCTCTTTTAGCTGCATTAAGTAATTCTTCTTTATTGATTTTGACTATTGTATTTTCCTTGTCAGGAATAACTTGATTATAATTAGGAAATTGACCTTCAATTAACCGAGAAATAATTGTAATTCCTGAAAATTCAAATAAGATTTGATTATCTGTAATTATAAATTTGATATCTTCTTCAGAATTTAATAGTTTACTTAGTTCATTTAAAGTTTTACTTGGTATAATTGCTTTTTTAGTTGAAAATTTTTGATTTAATTTATATTCTGAATAAGCTAGACGATAAGAGTCGGTAGCTACCATTTTAAGATCTTGTTCGTCAAGTAATAATAGTCCACCTGTAAGAAATGGTCGACTTTCATCATTAGAAGTAGCAAATTTTGTTCTATTGATTATTTTTTTGAACTCCTCTTGTGGTAAAGTACATTCTGTATTTGATTCTACTTCAGGTAGTAAAGGAAATTCGTCAGCTGGTGAACTATTAATTTTAAATTGAGATAGATCACAGGTAATTTCAGTTCTATTATCTTTTTGGTTAGTATTAAGGACTAATTCTTCATTGGGTAATTCTCTGATAATGTTAGCTAAATGGTTAGCAGGTAAAACTACTGCTCCTTCGTTTATAATATTAGCTTCTACTTTACATTCTATTCCTAACTCTAAATCAGTACCAACTAATTTAAGTTTTTTATCTTCAGTTTCTAATAAGATTCCTGATAAAATAGGTAGATTACTTTTAGAAGAAACGGCTTTCTTTACAGTTTGGATTCCTTCATAAAAATTTTGTTTATTGATTTTAATTTTCATCTTAAATCCTCCTTATAATTTGTTATTATCAACAATTAATTAAAGAACTTATGACTTTAATATATATTATAAAAGATAGTAGTAGTAGTAATAGGGCTTGTGGATATGTGGAAAAGCAGGATGAACAGTTGGTGTACAAGCTTTTAGCTTGTTAATAACTTGTTGATAAAGTGTCAGTAGTTATCCACATATTAACAGGTTATTAATTGTCCGGTAGTTATCCACAATTAATAAACAGCTTATCACCAAGGTTATCAACATCCCTTGAGGATTAATTTTTGACCCTATTAATTAGAGTTTCTATAGTATTTTTTAACTGTGCATCATCAGTTAATTCTTCTTTAATTTTATTATAACCGTGTAAAATAGTAGTATGATCTCGTCCGCCAAATTTTTCTCCAATCTTTGGTAGAGAGGAATCAGTCAATTCTCGAGCTATATACATAGCAATCTGTCTAGGAAATGAGATGGCACGAGTTCTTTTTTTAGATTCCATATCTTTAGGATTAAGATTATAATAATCAGCTACTATATCTTTAATTAATTGAATATTTATCTCTTTTTCTTCATTATTAGAAATGATATCTTTAAGCGCTTCCTTAGCTAAATCAACTGTGATCTGTTTATTAGTTAGAGAGGAGTAAGCTACTACCCTAATTAGTGCTCCTTCTAATTCACGAATATTAGAGTGAATTTGATTAGCAATATAGACTATAACTTCATTAGGTACTTCTAAATCTTCTAAAGTAGCTTTTTTACGTAAGATGGCAATTCGTGTTTCTAAATCTGGTTCTTGAATATCAGTAATTAATCCCCATTCAAATCGTGACCTCAATCTTTCTTCTAAAGTTGGAATTTCTTTAGGTGGACGGTCACTAGAAATAATTATTTGTTTATTAGCTTCATGTAAAGCATTAAAGGTATGGAAGAATTCCTCTTGGGTTCTTTCTTTACCGGCTAAGAATTGGATATCATCAACTAGTAAGATATCAATATTTCTGTATTTATTTCTAAAGTTGACAGTATTATCATCACGAATAGAGTTGATTAGTTCATTAGTAAATTTTTCTGAAGTGACATATACTACTGTAAGGTCATTATTGTGTTTGATTATATAGTGACCGATAGCATGCATTAGATGAGTTTTACCTAATCCCACATCACCATAGATAAATAGTGGGTTATATGCTTTAGCTGGAGCTTCGGCTACTGCAAGGGAAGCTGCATGAGCAAAACGATTACTACTGCCAATGACAAAAGTATCAAATGTATATTTAGGATTTAGAAATGAAGTTTCTTTTTGATCTTCATTCTTATCTTTATTTGTAGTTTGCTTCTTTTTTTCAGTAGTGATTAGTTCTTCTTGATTAGCTGGAATTACAAATTTGATAGCTAAATCTGCACCAATTAGTTGATTAATAGTATTTTTAATTAGATCAGAGTATCTTGTTTCGAGCCAATCTTTAGAGAATTCATTAGGTACTTCAATTAATATTTTGTCATCTTCAATTGCTAGTAGTTCTGCTGATTTAAGCCAGGTATCAAAACTGGGTTTACTTAATTTCTGTTTAAAAGTGGTTAGAGCTTGCTGCCAAATTTCTGTTAAATCCTCTTTATCCATAAGTTAAGACCTCCTAAACATTAAAAGTTGTCCACAATCATTGGCAGTAATTAAGAATAATTGTGAATAACTTAGCCTTCTATAGCTATATTTTCACTAAAATATAGAATAATAGTCTAAAAAAGGCAAAAAAATATAAAAAACAATCCCTTATCCACAGACTAATCAACAATTGATCTATAATTGTGGATATCTTGGATTATAGTCAAAAAAAAGATACAGATGTAAGTTATTCACCTAATCGTTAAATCTAGTGAATTAACTATAAATCTGCAGTGAAGAATCTCTTTTTAAATTGTAAATTCATTCTAGTGTACTAATGATAACAAATTATACACAGTTTATCAACAACTTTTTAATTGGAATTCTATTCAAATATCCACAGCTAAATAGTGGATCAATTGTTAATTGATCTTGACATTCTGGTAATAAATAACCTATAATTTATGTAGTAAGATTTTATAATTGAGATAAGTATGTAAAAATTCAGTTGATTAGTTAACTGAAATTAGGAGGCAGCCATTAAATGACAGGACAGGATGAGTCATTTGGAAAAGAAGAGAGATTAACTAAGACTCATCAATTCAAACGAGTCTATAATCGAGGTCAATCTGTAGCTAATAATTTAGTCGTATTATATGTATTAAAAAAAGGTGATAGTAAACAGCGAAGAGTCGGTTTTTCAGTTAGTAAGAAGATAGGAAAGGCAGTAGTTAGAAATAAAGTTAAGCGTAGACTCAAAGAGGTCTATCGTCGCCATAAGAATAAATTAATTTTTGGGATAGATTTAGTAGTTATTGCTCGTCAAGGAATTGATCAAGCTACTTATGGTCAGATTAAAGAGGCTATGTTAGATATTTATAGTAGGGCTCAAGTTCTAAAAGATTAATTAAATTGTGAGGTTGTTGATAATGTTAATAAAATTGTTGACAAAATTAATTAAGAGTTATCAAAAATATATTTCTCCTTTACTGCCTGGTAGATGTAGGTTTTATCCTACCTGTTCTAATTATGCATTACAGGCGTTAAAAGAGTATGGATTAAGTAAAGGAAGTTTGATGGCAGCTAAAAGGATCTTATCTTGTCATCCATTTCATTCTGGAGGATATGATCCAGTAGAGTAAATATCTGAGGAGGTTATCAATTGCTAAATTTAGTTTCAGTAGGATTCTTTGAAATTTTTGGTCAAATGTTTGGTTGGCTAGGAGGTTTAATGACGGATTCGCTCGATTTTTTTTATGGATTTACTAATAGTTATGGTTTATCAATTATTTTATTAACAGTTTTGATTAGAATATTACTCTTTCCACTAGTAGCAAAACAGACTAATTCGATGAAGGCAATGCAGAAGTTACAGCCTAAGATGGAGGAGTTAAAAGAGAAGTATGGTGAGGACCAAGAGAAGTATCAACAGAAAGTAATGGAGTTATATCAAGAACATAAGGTTAATCCCGCAGCAGGCTGTCTACCTTTATTAGTACAGATGCCGATTTTAATAGCTTTATTTAGAGCTTTACGAGGATTTGAAGCATTACAAGGTGTGGGTTTTTTGTGGATTTCTGATCTATCACAGCCGAATATTATCTTAGTTATTCTTACTGGTTTGGTAATGTTAGGACAGTCAATGTTACAGCAGAATATGTCAGGTAGTCCCGCGCAGAATAATAAAATGTTATTATTTATGCCGCTACTGATAGTAGTGATTGGTTTTAAGTTACCAGCTGGAGTTTTAATTTATTGGTTTACATCTAATACACTAATGGCTGCTCAACAGTACATTTTATATAAAGATCCAGTTGATTTAAAGGAGGAATCCGGTTAAGATGGAGGAGATTATTCAAGAAGGTAAGAGTATTGATGCTGCCTTAGAGGCTGCTTTAGACAAATTATCGACCACTGAAGATAAGGTAAAGATGGAAGTGTTAGAAGAGGGTACTAGTGGTTTTTTGGGCTTGATTGGCAGAAAAGATGCTAAGATTAAGGTGACGAAGAAAGAAGATAAACATAAGAAGGCGGTAGAGTTTGTAGAACAGATGATTAATCAGATGGACTTAAATATTAAGGTCGAGCAGATAGATCAACGTACTGATCAAGAACAGATTACAATTAATTTGACTGGTGATAATTTAGGGATTGTAATTGGTCGTAGAGGTAAGACTTTAGATGCTTTGCAGTATTTATCTAATTTAGCTGTTAATAATCCACAACGAGATGATTACTTACGAGTGGTACTCGATGCTGAAGGCTATCGGGCTCGCCGTAGAGAGACTTTAGAGGATTTAGCTATGAAGTTAGCTAATAAAGCACAACGTAAAGATAATAAAGTGGTATTAGAGCCAATGCCACCTCACGAAAGAAAGATTATTCATAGTACCTTACAGGATGTAACAGGGATCAAAACACATAGTAAGGGTCAAGACCCTTACCGCAAAGTAGTAATTGTAGCACAATAGCTGTTCTTGAACCCAGTAGATTAATCTACTGGGTTTTAAATTTGAGTACTGTATTTTAATTATCAATTAGGGTAATTTATAATAGGAGGTGGTTGGGGTGTATATTAAGGATACAATTGCTGCTATCTCAACAGCTATTGGTGAAGGTGGAATTGGTATAGTGCGAATTAGTGGACCAGAAGCAATTACAGTAGCTGACCAGATCTTTGTTAGTGATCAAGATGAAACTAAGAGTTTAGCTGCAGCTGATACTTATACAGCTCATTATGGTCATATTGTAGAACCACAGAGTAAAGAAGTAGTGGATGAAGTAATCTGTTTAGTAATGAAGGCACCGCGCACTTATACTAAAGAAGATATAGTAGAGATTAATTGTCATGGCGGAGCAGTACCGGTACAGAAAGTATTAGATGTAGTATTGAATACTGAAGTGCGTTTAGCTGAACCAGGAGAGTTTACTAAGCGGGCTTTCTTAAATGGTAGATTAGATCTTTCGCAGGCAGAAGCAATTACAGATATTATTACTTCCCAAACTGAAGCTGGTCTGCAAGCAGCAATGGATCAACTAGAGGGCGGTCTGTCGGCTGAAATTGAACAGATTAAGGATCGTGTGTTAGAGTTATTAGCTCATCTAGAAGCTTCAATTGATTTTCCTGATGATGAGATTGAAGATTTTGATCCGGCTGAATTAGAAGAACGCGTAGCAGAAGTTGTAGGGTTAATTGAAGATTTATTAGCCAGTAGTGAACGGGGTAAAATTATTAGAGAAGGAATTCAGACAGCAATTATTGGTAAGCCCAATGTAGGTAAGTCTAGTCTGTTAAATGCTTTATTAAGAGAGAAGCGAGCTATCGTGACGGAAGTGCCTGGTACGACGCGTGATGTGATAGAAGAAGTAATTAATATTAATGGTGTACCATTGAAGATAATAGATACAGCTGGCATTAGAGAAGCTGAGGATGAAGTAGAACAGATTGGAGTAGAGAAGTCGGAGGAGTTTCTTAAGCGAGCTGATTTAGTATTATTAGTATTGGATGCCGCAGATGGAATTACTACTGCAGATGAGGAGATTATTGAGTTAGCAGAAGGTAAGGATACTATTGTAGTGGTTAATAAGATAGATTTAGAGAGCGAAGTAGATATCGCTGCAGTTAAGGAAGAAGTGGGAACTGATTATGTAGTTCAGACAGCAGCAATAGACGGTAATGGGATTGATGAGTTAGAAGAGTTAATTTCAGATTTAGTATTAGATGGGAAGGTGCAGTCTAATGACCAGACATTGGTTACTAATCTGCGCCATAAGCAAGCTTTAGAAGCGGCTTATGAGAGTATTAAGCGAGTGGAGCAGACAATTAGTCAAGGACTTCCGGCTGACTTTGCAACTATAGATTTAAAAGAAGCATTAGAGGAGTTAGGCAAGATTACAGGTGATACAGTTGATGAAGATATTATTGATCGTATCTTTGCTGATTTCTGTTTAGGAAAATAGAGTTAAGTGGGGTGAATTGATATGAAAAAGTATGATGTAATAGTGATTGGAGCTGGACATGCTGGTTGTGAAGCAGCTTTAGCAGCAGCTAGATTAGGTTGTAGTACCTTATTGTTAACGTTGAATGTAGATCATGTAGCTTTAATGCCGTGTAATCCTTCAATTGGCGGACCTGCTAAAGGACATATTGTACGAGAGATAGATGCACTAGGAGGGCAGATGGCTAAAAATATAGATCAGACTTATGTTAATATTAGTCTCTTAAATACTTCAAAAGGTCCGGCGGTTCATGCGCTGCGGGCTCAAGCAGATAAGCATCTCTATCAGTTAGAGATGACAAAGACGCTGCAAGGACAGGATAATTTAGATCTAAAGCAGGCTGTGGTAACAGATATTCTAGCTGAAGATCAACAGGTAACAGGTGTTCGAACAATTACCGGTATGGAGTATCAAGCAGAGAAGATCGTCTTAACTACTGGTACTTCATTAGGCGGTAAGGTGATCATTGGTGATGTTAAGTATACTGGCGGTCGCCAAGGAGAGTTTGCTGCGGTTCAGTTATCAGATAGCTTAAAGGAGCTAGGTCTTAACTTAGAGAGATTTCAAACAGCTACTCCACCACGAGTTGACCGCGATTCATTAGATTTTTCTAAGATGACTGTCCAACCAGGTTCTAAAGAGCCACTTCAGTTCTCCTTTAGAGATGAGCGGGCAGAACGAGATCAACAGCCGTGTTGGTTAACCTATACGAACGAACGGACTAAGGAGATTATCGAAGAGAAGATTAATAAATCACCATTAAGTACAGGAATTATTGAAGGAGAAGGGCCTAGGTACTGTCCATCAATTGATCGTAAAATTATGAGATTTCCGGATAAGGTGAGCCACCAAGTATTTATTGAACCGGAGGGTTTAGAGACAGATGAGATGTATGTTAATGGTTTAACTACAGCTATGCCCGAAGCTGATCAGATTGATATTTTACGAAGTGTACCCGGCTTAGAAGAAGCGGAGATTATGCGTCCGGCATATGCAGTAGAGTATGATTACTTACCTCCAACTCAGTTAAGGCCAACCTTAGAGACTAAGCAGGTTCAAGGGCTCTATACCGCTGGACAGATTAATGGTACTTCTGGTTATGAAGAGGCTGCCGCACAAGGCTTAATGGCGGGGATTAATGCTATTCAGTCTTTACGAGATGAGGAACCGATAATCTTGAAGCGTTCAGAAGCTTATATTGGGGTCTTAATTGATGATCTGATTACTGAAGGAACGAATGAGCCTTATCGAATGTTGACTTCGCGAGCTGAGTATCGTCTAGTTCTGCGGCATGATAATGCAGACTTACGTTTAGCGCCTATTGGTTATGAGTTAGGATTAGTAGACCAATCATTCTATGATCAGGTTAAAGAGAAAGAAGAGCAGTTAATTGCAGGGAAAGAGTTTTTAGAAGAAGTGCAGATTACTCCTACTAAAGAGGTCAGAGCGAAGTTAAAGGAATTAGAGAGCGGTGGAATGAAGAAACCGGCATCTTTAGCAACGCTATTAAAGCGACCAGAGTTAGATTATGATGATTTAAATAAGTTCTATGATAATCTTCCGGAGTATGATGATGAGATTAAGGAGCAGATTGAAATTGAAGTTAAGTACGAAGGCTATATTAAACGTCAGATGAAACAGATTGAGAAGTTTCAACAGATGGAAGAGAAGCAGATTCCAGAGGATATTGATTATCGTCAGTTAGATAACTTGCGTACTGAAGCCCAAGAGAAGTTAGCTGAGATTGAACCTGTTTCCTTAGGTCAAGCATCTCGTATTTCGGGAGTGTCACCAGCTGATATTTCTGTCTTAATGATCTATTTAGAGGAGCATCAATCTAAAGGGGCGGACAGTAATGAGTAAGTATGATGTAATTGTTGTTGGTACTGGTCATGCTGGTTGTGAAGCCGCTTTAGCAGCAGCGCGTAGAGGAGCTAAGACTTTAGCGTTGACGGTTGACCTAGATAATGTAGCTTTAATGCCTTGTAATCCGGCTATTGGAGGTCCAGCTAAGAGTCATATGGTAGCCGAGATAGATGCCTTAGGTGGTCAGATAGCTAAGAATCTTGACCGCTCCTCAATCCATGTCCGTAGGTTAAATACCAGTAAGGGACCTGCGGTGCAAGCTCTGCGAGCTCAAGTAGATAAGAAGGCTTATCATCTTAATATGAAGCGTACTTTAGAGGAAGAAGCTAATCTTGACCTGCGGCAGGGGATTGTTGAAGAGCTATTGGTAACAGAGGAGAGGGTTAAAGGAGTTAAGTTAAAGACTGGAGTAGTATTTAAAGCTGAACAAGTAATCTTAACTACTGGTACTTTTCTTAAAAGTTCTATTATTATCGGTGACCATTCCTTTAACTCGGGTCCCCATCATCAATTTCCAGCTAATAAGTTATCGCGTAATTTAGCTCAGCTAGGATTTGATATTAGACGCTTTAAGACTGGTACGCCACCGCGAGTTGACCAAAGAAGTATTGACTTAGCACAGTTAGAAGAACAGCCTGGTTTAGATGAAAAAGTTACTTTTTCCTTTACTGATATTAATAAGTCGCATCCTGGTGAAATATCTTGTTGGTTAGTAGAGACTAACTCTCAGACTCATCAAGTGATTCAAGAGAATATTGATCGCTCACCGCTCTTTAATGGAGTAATGGAGAGTCAAAGTCCACGTTACTGTCCGTCGATCGAAGATAAAGTAATGGAGCATCCTCATAAAGAGAGCCACCAGCTTTATGTAGAGCCGGAAGGAGAGTATATCTTTGAAGTCTACTTAGCAGGTTTATCAACGAGTCTGCCGGAAGATGTACAGGTTAAGATGTTACATACTCTGCCTGGATTTGAAGAGGCAGAAATTATGCGACCTGGTTATGCAATTGAGTATGACTGTATTAATCCGTTGCAGTTACAACCTTCGTTAGAGACTAAATTAGTATCTGGACTTTATACTGCAGGACAGATTAATGGCACTTCTGGTTATGAAGAGGCAGCTGCACAAGGAATTATGGCTGGGATTAATGCTACGCAAAATTTACGAAATGAGGAACCGGTGATTTTGAAGCGCTCAGAAGCTTATATTGGTGTTTTGATTGATGATTTGGTCACTCAGGGGACTAAAGAGCCTTATCGGATGTTAACTTCGCGGGCTGAATATAGATTATTACTCAGACATGGTAATGCTGATTTAAGATTGACTCAATTGGGATATGACTTAGGATTGATTTCTGAGTCTAGATATCAAGATTTTAGAGCTAAGAAAGAAGCAATTGAGACGGAAAAGGAACGGTTAAGAGATTATAAGTTATATCCTCAGGATCAGGTACAGCAGGTATTAAAAAAGTTAGGTTCTACAGAGATTAAGAATGTTGATACTCTAGCACGGCTCTTGCGTAGACCGGAATTAGATTATCAAAGTCTGGCTGAACTTGATGAGCAGCGTCCTAAGCTACCAGCGGAGGTAGTTGATGAAGTAGAGATCCAACTTAAGTATGAAGGCTATATTAATCGACAGCTAAAACAGGTAGAGAAACAAAGAGAGTTAGAAGCAGTAACAATACCGCCTGAGTTAGATTATGATCAGATTAAGGGGCTTTCTAGTGAATCACTAGAGAAATTAAAAGAGGTACAGCCAATCTCTTTAGGTCAAGCAACACGAATTTCGGGAGTTAAGCCGGCTGATATTTCACTATTGACAGTTTATTTGGAGAAGTTAAATTCAACTACGGGAGGAGAGATAGATAATGGAGAGTAGAGAGTTATTGGTCAGTGGAGTTAATAAGTTAGGATTAGAGATAACAGACCAGCAGGTAGAGCAGTTGTTACAGTATTTAGATATCTTACAGAAGTGGAATCAAAAGGTTAATTTAACTGCTATCGATGAGACGCGGGAGATTATTATTAAACACTTTTTAGATTCTATTTCTTGTGCTACAGTTGTGGATTTAACAGATGATCAGCAGGTAATTGATGTGGGTACAGGAGCTGGCTTTCCGGGACTACCGTTAAAGATATTATTTCCGCAATTAGATTTAACCTTATTAGATGCTCGGCAGAAGCGAATTACCTTTTTACGTAAATTAGTGCGACAGCTTGACCTATCCGGAGTAGAGTTGATGCATGGTCGGGCAGAAGATTATGGACAGCATCCTGATTATCGCGAACAGTTTGATTTAGTTTTTTCGCGCGCTGTAGCCGGTCTTAATATCTTAGTTGAGTATACAGTACCGTTTTTAAAGCCTAGCGGTCAATTCATTTCGCAGAAAGGCGCTAAGGTAAAAGAGGAAGTAATTGAAGCCCAGCGAGCAGTAGAGGTTTTAGGAGCAGAATTTTATGACGTAGCACCAATTGATCTGCCTTTTACTGA
Source organism: Bacillota bacterium (assembly GCA_051745835.1). Taxonomy (GTDB): domain Bacteria; phylum Bacillota; class Halanaerobiia; order Halobacteroidales; family Acetohalobiaceae; genus JBNJEL01. The sequence goes on along the minus strand of JBNJEL010000015.1, from coordinate 7,906 downwards.
AGCAGAACGCTATCTAGTGATAATAGATAAGGTGAGCGAGACGCCACAAGATTATCCTCGTCAGGCTGGGATGGTAGAAGAGTCTCCAATTACTATTTAGAGGAGGAGAAAGGTTGTCTAATTTAAATAAGTTGCTAGTGACAAGTTTAATCTTACTCTGTTTAGTGGTTCAAAGTAGTTTATTAGTTGCTACTGTAACAGCTGAAGTGCAATTAGATATGGTCTTAACTACTAATGGCTTAGATGAAGCTGGTCAGCCTGTTAAGTTTCAAAAGAAGTTTAAGCTTGATGATGCTGAGGCTGTCCAGTACTTTGTAACGTGGCAGGATGATAATGAGCCGCACCAAGTAGTAATTAAGTGGCTTAGTCCAGAGGAGAAATTAATTAATCAAGTTAAATTAATTAATTTTACTGAACAGACAGTTAGATCTTATATTAGTCTTCAAGATAAAAAAGGAGAACAATTATTTATTCCCCGTCAACCAGGTCAGTATCAGATTGAACTATATATCGATCAAGAGTTATTAGCTACCACTACATTTCACTTAATTAAGTAGTAATCCTACCTTCTATTATTTCTCTATTTCTTATATAACCAAATAAATTAATTACTTAACTAGAATTAAGCAGGAAGTTAAGGGTTAATTCCAGAAATAGTAAAATTACTATCTAGGAAAAGTGAGGTGGAGTGATGCGAAGTCACTTAACCAAATTATTAGATTTTGTTGGTTTAACCGGTCAAGCTACAAATAGAAATACCATCTATGCTCAGCATGATGTGGAGCAAAATATTAAGTTCCTACCTGTGGCTGAGATTGAGCTTAATTCTTATCGTCTAGCAGTTGAATTTAATGAAGAGGATTTAAGACGGATTGCTAAGTCAATTGAGCAGTACGGAGTAATTCAGCCGTTAGTAGTGAGGAGAAAATTAGTGGATGGTTATGAATTAATTATTGGCGAACGAAGTTTAAAGGCTTGTAAATTAATTGGTTTAGAGAGGGTACCGGCTATTGTGGGCGATTTTACTGCTCAAGAAGCACTGGAATTACTACTGTTTAATAATTGTCAACAACAGAGCTTAAGTTTTTTAGAAGAAGCAATTGGCTATCAAATATTAGTTAAGAAGTTTGGTATGACGAGAACAGAATTAAGTGAAAAGTTAGGTTTAGATTTAACTGCTATTGATGAGAAGCTTGATTTATTAGAACTACCGGTAGAGGTTTTGAAATTAATTAATGATTTTAAATTGACTGAAGGGCAGGCGCAGGCTTTATTGAGATTATCAGATAAAGATTCACAGATTAATGTGATTAAACAGATTATTGAGCAGGATTATACAGTTAAAGAGCTAGATGAATTGATTACTGAATTAAAACAGGATTTAGGTGAGAGTGAAGATAATAAACAGGTAATTAAATATTTTAATGATGTGCGGTTAGCGGTAAATACTATTCGGAAAATGGTAGCCGATGTCAAGGCTAGTGGATTAAGTATCGCAGTAGAGGAGAGAGAATGTGCAGAGTATGTTGAATTTAATATTCGTCTACCTAAAAAATAAAAGCCGGAGGTTAAAAAGATGATCTATTTAGATAATGCTGCTACTTCTTTTCCGAAACCGGAAACTGTTTATGAAGCTATGGATGATTTTATGCGTCATAAAGGAGCTAATCCCGGACGCAGTAGTCACCAATTAGCTACGATGGCTAGTCAAGAGATAGCACAGGTTAGAAAGTCAGTAGCTCAGCTATTTAATGCAGCTAACTCGGAAGAGATTGTATTTACTTTGAATACTACAGACGCGTTAGACTTAGGAATGAAGGGGATTTTAGCCGAAGGTGATCATGTTGTAACCAGTAGCATGGAGCATAATTCGGTGATACGTCCACTTAAGCATTTAGAACAAGAGGGAGTAATTGAGTTAAGTGTAGTTGATTGTGATTCTCAGACGGGGGAGTTAGCCGTAGAGGATTTAGCTGCTAAGTTACAAGCTAATACTAAATTAATAGTAATTACTCATGCTTCTAATGTAACCGGCACCTTAATGCCGATTAAAGAGATAGGTCAGCTAGCTCAACAGGAAGATATTATTCTATTAGTTGATGCTGCTCAGACTGCTGGGGTATATCCAATTGATGTACAGGAGCTACAGATTGATTTATTAGCCTTTCCGGGCCATAAAGGTTTGTTAGGTCCTCAGGGGACAGGTGGTTTATATATTAACTCACAGTTGGATTTAAGCAGTCGCCGGCAGGGAGGAACCGGTGGTAATTCTGAAACTCTTTACCAGCCAGAAATAATCCCTGATAAGTATGAAAGCGGAACTCCTAATGGAGTGGGAATTGCGGGCTTAGGAGCGGGAATAGATTATATTTTGGATACTGGGATTGATCAATTAAGAAGTAAGAAATTGGAATTGACTGCTTACTTATTATCAGAATTAAATAAGCTGGAAGTAGTTAGCATTTATGGTCCGCAAGATATTAAGCGCCAGGCACCAGTAGTTTCTTTTAATTTAGCTGATAAATCCGCTTCAGAGATCGGATTTATGTTGGATAGAGCTTATGAGATAGGGGTAAGGTCAGGATTACACTGTGCTCCTTTAGCCCACCAAACGCTTGGCACGATAGAGCAGGGAACTATAAGAGTTAGTCTAGGTAACTTTACTACTCAAGCAAACTGTGAAGAGTTAATTGCAGCTGTTAAAGAAATTATTCAATTAATTAATTAATATTTTACTAACTGATGTCATATAGATAATAGGAGGATAGTGAAGATGTTAGGAACAGTAGTTAATACCATAGCAATTATAGTAGGCGGCAGCGTAGGAGTTGGATTAGGACATAGATTTTCTCAATCACTTAAAGAGACAGTGATGCAGGGGTTGAGTTTAGCTGTTTTCTTGATTGGAGGCGAGATGGCACTAAAGAGTAATCAGCTGCCAATAGTTATTTTTAGTCTATTATTAGGTGGAGTTATTGGTGAACTGTTACAGATTGAAAGCAGATTAAATCAGTTAGGCAGCTGGTTAGAGAGTCAGATTAAGTTAGATAATAGTAATTTAACAGAAGGATTTGTTAGAACTACATTAATTTATTGTGTGGGAGCTATGGCAATTATGGGAGCAATTCAAGATGGATTAGCTGATGATCCGTCAATTCTCTATGCTAAGTCCATGTTAGATGGCTTTTCAGCTATTGCCTTTGGCTCTACTATGGGAGTAGGAGTTGTCTTCTCATCACTGACTGTTTTACTTTATCAAGGGAGTATAACCTTATTAGCTACTACTTTACAGCCGCTTTTAACGCAACCAATTATAGCTGAGATGACAGCCACCGGAGGATTATTAATTATTGCTATTTCCATTAATATTCTCAAGATGGCTGAAATTAAAGTTGGTAATTTACTGCCCAGTATCTTTGTAGCAGTTATATTGGGTTACTTATTTATCTAATTAATTTAGATTTAAAAACAGAGAGGAAATTTATGTTTAATAACGAAATAAATGTATTAAGAGGGGTGTTAGATTATAGGATGATATTATAGGGGGAATGATATGTGTCCTATAACCAGGAAGAAAAACGAATTACGATTAAGATTATTCCTCATTCAATTGCAGATCCAATTAGTTTTAGCTCTCCCCAAATAGTTTTAAAGCTAATTTTAGGATTGCTTATTCTTTATTTAATTAGTAGTACATTAGGTTGTTACTTTTATTATCAACAACATCAGAAAGCATTAGCAAAGATTAATACTTTAACTAAAGTAGAAGAAGATAATAAAAGATTAAAGAGTAAATTAAAGTTATTAACTACTGAGACCGAAGAATTAAAGGTAGAGTTTAAGAAAGTTAAACAAATTAGTAGTAAGATTAAGAAGTTAGTTGATTATAAGATTTCTAAAGTAGATGCATATAAATTTCCGGAATTCGGAGTGGTTACAGCACGTGAATTTAATAAGCAGCAGAATAGTTATCGACTTCGATTAGAATTATATGAAGCAAGGGAAGATAGTTTGTTAGGTCAAGCTGCGAATAATTTAATAAAAATACATACTTATTTACCGATCCAACAAGTAAAATTAAAACAGTTAAAGAAGTCAGTAGTTAGTTATAATCAATACTTAGCTGCTAAACCAACAGGTTGGCCAATTAAGAGTGCAGATAAACAGATTACTTCTCACTTTGGGTGGCGAATTCATCCTATTACTGGTAAGCGGATACGCCATGAAGGAATAGATATTGGAGTCTGGTATGGTACAGAGATTTATGCTACAGGAGCAGGTGAGGTTACCTATGCTGGTTGGAAGAGTGGTTATGGTAAGACGGTAGTGATTGACCATGGTTATAATTTTCGAACTCTTTATGCTCATAATCGTCGGTTAGATGTTGAAGTAGGTGAGAAGGTTAAGCGAGGAGACTTAATTGCTTACTCTGGTAATTCAGGGCGGAGTACCGGGCCACACTTACATTATGAGGTGATTTTAAAAAATGAACCGGTAAATCCGTGGCAATATATTAAGTAATTATAGAGTAATCTTTTTTATTAATTAAGGAGGGATAATTATGTTATTTGGTGGTAAAAAAGATAGTTCTACTTGTCAAAGTAAGGGTTCTCAGGAGATGGAGACAGTCATTGGTAAGAATACAGAGATTAGAGGAGAGATTAAGATTGAAGGTTCGCTGCGGATTGAAGGGGAACTGAATGGACAGTTAGAAGCAACAGGTAATGTAGTAGTAGGTAAGAATGGAGTAGTACGAGCTAATATTGAAGCTAGAAATGTAACAGTAGCGGGTAATGTGCGGGGGGATGTATTTACGGAGAATAAGTTAGTCATTACCTCTAGCGGTCAGTTAATTGGTGATATCAAAATTGGTAATTTAGTTGTCGAAGATGGAGCAGTATTTAAAGGTAAGAGTGAGTCAAGGTCTGCTACTACCAAGTGCTTTTCAGATAGTACATCTAACGAAGAGAGTCAAACTGAAAAGGAAGATAATGGAGAAGATGAAAATGAAGAAGAAATTGAAGATGAGTTAGAGCAAGAAGAGAGCGCTGAGGAGAGTTCCAGTAAAGATTATCAGTCTAATTCTTTGTTAAATAAGAAGGTCAATAGTAATTAAGGGGCAGCAGGGTTACTGCAACCCTGCTTTGTAGTTATAATCAAAAGACTTCAGACTCCATTTGATACTGCGAGCAATAATTTTAGACATCTTCATTACTAAATTGAGTCTGGTACTCTGTAAGACTAAGTACTCCATATAACCGCCAATATTAACTAAGCCAGTAATATGTAAGTTGCCAATAGGTGGTAATTCCTTATCAACTCCTGACCCAGGTTTGAGAGGTCCTTGGTTAACAGAAATCTGCCCAACACTTTTATTCTTTCCTAGCCCGGCATCAATTGCTACAATAAATGGACTGATGAATTTTTGCTTGATCATATCTATCTTTTCTTGTAGGTTAGTAGCATGAATTGGCTCTTTAAGTGTACCTAAAACAGGAATAGAGTTAGGATTAAATTGGTTAAGTCTGCTGCCAATTAAAGGCCCTAATGCATCACCGGTGGAGCGGTCAGTTCCAATACAGAGGACGATAATCTGTGAGAATTTAGCTGTGTAATATTGATCTAAGTATTTAGTTAAGATTTTCTTTAATTTACTGGCAGCCAGACGGTCATCAACGTGGATGCGATTTTGAGGTAGTGGATCTGTTGTACAAAATGAGGTCTCTTTTTCTTGTTGAGCACACTGATTACAGATAGTTCTATCTGATGTAGAATTAAGATCGAGTATTTTTCTACTGCAGACCTGACAATGAGTAGTTGTTAAGTTAGCCACAACGTTCCCTCCCTAGCTAATTAGATTAATATTTAATATGTGTAATATTTTGCTATAATAAACTGTTAAATATTGTTACATAATCTATAAGTAACCTTGAATATACTCTATTAGATCAAGGAGGGGCTGTGGTGAGCAAAGATCAACAGGCAGTGTTACAGATTACTACTACTTATATTGGAGCGGTGATCGGGGCAGGTTTTGCTTCTGGACAAGAGATCTTACAATTTTTTAGTCGGTATCAAGCGTGGGGCTATTTAGGAGTAATCTTATATGGAATCTTATTTGCAGTGGTAGGCTATTTAGTCTTTAGTCTCAGTCTAAAGTTTAAATTATACTCTTATGACCAGCTATTTTACTGGATTGATCAGCGCTTATTGGGATTGGTTAGTGATCTTAGTCTATTATTCTTTCTATTAGCAAGTTTTGTAGTAATGCTTTCCGGTAGCGGAGAGATACTTTTTTACTACTTTGGTTTAGCTAAAAATTGGGGAATTATCTTAAGTATCTTAGTTGTTATCTGGGCGATTAGCTTTGGTATTAAAGGAGTAATGAGGTTAAATCTAATCTTAATACCGGGCTTGATTGTGGTAATCATTGCTACTTTTATACTTAATTTAGAACCTAGGTCTTTAGTTAATCTTGGTCATCATTCTACTGCTAAGTTACAGTCCGGTAGTTGGTTCTATTATGCTATTAATTACTTTATCTATAATTTTTTCTTAGCTTTACCTGTTCTTACGGCTCTACCGACACAGATTAAAGATAGAGGGGTATTAAAACGAGGTAGTTACTTAGCAGGATTGATATTAGCCAGCTTAGGATTAGTAATTAATAGCTTATTAGTTCAAAATTTAGGATTAGTTGAAGATAGTCAGCTGCCGATGTTAGAATTACTTTACTATAAGAGTGCCAGTTTATATCTTATTTATTCACTAATTCTACTAATGGCAATGTTGACGACGGCTACAAGTAGTTGTTATGGTTTAGTAATGCGGTTACGAGATAAGGTCAGGTTAGATAAGAAGTGGTTATTGATAAGTATAGCGGGGGTAGGTTTTTTCTTAGCTAAGTTTAACTTTGCTGCTTTAGTAGCAGTAGTCTATCCCTTGTTAGGTAATTTAGGGGGCGTGCTTTCACTTAGTCTAATGATTAGTTACTTTAAACGTAGAATTATTATTTAGAAATTAATCTAGTAGGAGGAGCGATAGAGATGAAATTAGAAGCTATAAGAACTAATGTGGCAGTCAGTGAAGCGTTAGTTAGAGGTGAAACTGAGATGATAAGCCAGCAGTGGAGAAATAACTTAAAAGAGTATCTGAAGTTAATACCTCTATCTACCGAGCAGTTATCAACAATTAAACAGCAGCTGGCAGATTTATCTGAAATCGATGGTATTATTTATTCTACTAGTTTGGATATTTCCGCTGTACAAGAGTTAAATCTAGTTACAGCTATCAATTACCAGCAGCTACAGCAATTTAAAAAGAGAGATCTCTTTTTTAAGCGTGTATTTACTAGCGCTCGATTTAGAGAGGTTAAAGCTGTTCAAGCTATTGGTTCGTTAGTTAAGTTTCACAGCTTAAATAAATTTCTATTAATGAGTTTTAGTGAGGTGCAGATGCGAAAGTTAGGTCGATTAACTGCTAATTCTAAGCAGAGACCGCCAGCTGAAGTTATAACTGATTATGAAGCTACTTTAGCGGAGACTTTAACTAATGAGCCGACAGTCGAAGAGCATATTAATGTCTTGATGCACCTCTTTGGTTTTATTTCAGATGAGCTATCTACTACTGAGAAGGAGGAGTTTTTAAGGAGGCTAGAGGAGTATCGCGCCGGTAAGTTAACCTGGAAGACGATAAACGATATTCTCCAGACCTTAGTTGAGCAGTACGGCGCAGAATATGTTAAGCAGCAGACTATATTTACTCCTTATCCTCCGCAGTTAGTAGAGTCGATTAATTCTTGACCGATCTTTAGAGCTTGTTGAGCAGTAGTGGAGTAGCCATCTGCTCCCAAATCAGTCGCACTTAACGAAGTCTGTTGTACAGCATTGCCACCTACTATAATTTT
>JBNJEL010000014.1:0-27766 GCA_051745835.1 Bacillota bacterium | reverse complement strand
TCTTCTTGACTCTTAATTGTAATATTTAAGTAGTTATCAGGCATCAAAGGACCTGCTTTATCGGGCCATTCAATAATTGATACTCCATCGTCATATAAATAATCTTCTAAACCGATATCATGCAGTTCTCTATAATCTGATACACGATAGAGGTCAATATGATAGGCAGGTAATCTTCCTTGATATTCATTAATCAAGGTATAAGTAGGACTGGTAATCTCCTCATCTACACCCAATCCTTTTAAAATACCTTTAGCTAAATAGGTCTTACCGGCACCTAAATCTCCTTGTAAGCAGATAATATCGCCGCTATTTAAGACCTTACCTATCTTAGTTCCTAACTTGATAGTCTCTTCTGGACTAGCCGTAGTTAATTTTATCATTGCTCTCCCCCCATTCATAAAACTTACTTCTAGATTAAACACTTCACTAATCTTTTATTCAATGCGTATCTAAAATAGACTCACTACTGTTGATTAGCTAAAACTTTCATCACTAACATAGTAATAATAACCGCTACTACTACTTCTGGAACTCCATGTGTCACTCCAACAGCCTGAGCTGCTTTTGCTGGTAGATAATCGCGCCAGACAGCTAACGATAATACACCTACGGTATTAGTGATAGTTCCCACCGCTGCTGCTAGTGGTACAGAGATAACCCGACGTGAAAATATCCTATAACTATATCCCGCTAATACTCCAATCAGAATTCGAGGCAGAATACCGATTACAGGATCAGCTACAAAAGGATTCCCAGCTCTAATAAAGCTAAAGACTCCAAAAATTAATCCAATTAAACCGCCGACTAATGGCCCCTCTAAAATTGCTCCAATAATTACAGGAATATGCATGATCGTTGCTGAACCAGCCGGCGTAGGAACTGGTACAAAGCCTAATGGAGTCATCCCTAGAACAATCGTAATTGCTCCCAAGACTCCTACTAAGGCTACTTTTTCTGTACTCAACTTCATTCTAATAAACCTCCACTTAAGAAAGATATCACTCTTATCAATACCTATTCTAGATTACTGTTGCCTTCTCCTTGTTTCAGATTATGATTTAACACAACTTCTACCATTGAGATAACTCCTAACTTTAAAGCGCGTTCATCAAAGTTAAATTGAGGATGATGACCAGGATAAGAACAATCAGGAAACTTACCAGCTCCTAACCTATAGAAAGCTCCCGGTACCTCTTGACAGTAGTAAGCAAAATCCTCAGCGCCCATTGAAGGATTATCAACCCGAGTAACCTGCTCTATTTCTGCTGTAGCTTGAAAGGTGCGCTCTAATTGATCAACCAAAGCAGCATCATTAAATAAGATCGGATAACCAGATTCATACTCTAACTTATAGTCTGCCTGCTGACTGTGCACAATTCCACTAATTATATCTTCAATCATCTGCGGCAGTTCTTCTCTAATTTCAGGATCAATTGTTCTCACTGTTCCCTCAATATCTACTTGATCAGCAATGACATTATGTCGATAACCGCCGTTAATCTTGCCGAGTGATAGAACTACTGATTGTTGAGGATCAATTCGTCTGCTGACTATCGTCTGTAATGAATTAATCACTTGAGCTGCTATGGAGATAGCGTCAACTGTCTGGTGTGGTGCCGCTCCGTGTCCTCCAGCTCCTAAGATACTTAATCTAATCTGATCTACTGCTGCTGAAAAGGCTCCTTCTTTAATTTCAATCTCTCCGATTAAGTCATCAGTATTAAGATGTAAACCCACAATTCCATCAACACCATCTAATACGCCAGCTTCAATCATCGGTTTAGCGCCACCGGGACCTTCTTCGGCAGGCTGAAAGATAAAACGTAGATTAAGATCTAACTTGTCGCGAAATTGATTGAGAATTACTGCTGTACCTAATAAAATTGCTACATGACCATCATGACCGCAAGCATGCATTACCCCTTCTATCTCAGAAGTATACTCTACATCCGTCTCTTCATTAATCGGTAAAGCATCCATATCCGCCCGTAAAGCTAACGTAGGTAACTGTTCATCTAATCGCAAATTAGCTACTACCCCAGTTTGAGCTATCCCAGATTGTACCTCTAAATCAGTAGCAGTTAAGATATCAATAATCTTAGCTGCCGTCTTATGTTCAGCAAACCCCAGTTCCGGTTCTTTATGTATTGCACGCCGCCACCTAATTATCTCTTCTTCCAAATTATCAATTGCCTCTTTAATCTCTCTTTTCATGCTTAACCCCCTTCAATAATACTAAAAAGCTATTAATCTTATAAGATTAATAGCTCCCCTCACTGTCTAAATCTGTAATTATAAATCTATTAGTCCCACACTAATCTCTAATGCTTCGTTAACCTTCTTTACTATCCCCTCATTTAGATGTGTCACTTCCCGGCGTAACCTCTTTTTATCGATTGTTCTAATCTGTTCTAATAAGATAACCGAATCCTTATCTAAATTATACTCATCCGCATCTATTTCAACATGAGTAGGCAGCTTGCCCTTCTTAATCTTAGAAGTAATAGCTGCTACAATTACTGTCGGACTATACTTATTACCAATATCATTTTGAATTACTAATACTGGTCTAATTCCGCCCTGTTCTGAACCTACTACCGGATTCAAATCAGCATAAAATACATCTCCTCGTTTAATAGCCACAACTATCCACGCTCCGCTATATTATCTTCATACTTAAAGAATGCTCGATTCTCAATCTTAATATTATCCTCTGCCAACTCCAAATTAATTCTGCCCATTTCTAAATAGCCCTGCTTCATCTCTTCTTTAATCTCTTCCCTACGCAGCTCAGCAATATATAACTTCATCGCCTTACGTATAAATTCACTGCGATTTTGATTCTCTTCCTTAGCCACACCATCTACTTCCTGTAATAGATTATCTGGCAGACTAATCATTACCCGCTTTAAGTTAGTCACAGCAAAGCACCTCCGGCAAATATAACTAGTTAATGACAGTATATGCTAGCTTACATACTTCTGTTAATTAATACTTCTATTTATAGACTTAATTAATCATTAGTTTCTACATCTACCTCTATAATATTCATCCAGATTTAATAATAGCCAAAGGAATAAGAGGCGCTTAGCACACGCCTCTTATTTTAAAATCATTAACTTATTCATAATATCTAATAGCTTCCTCTTGGGCTAATAGACCTTCTTCTGCTAACTCTAAATTAATCTCTCCCATCTGGTGATATCCTTCTTTCATCTTACTAATTTCAATCTCTTTAACTCTTAATTCTGTTCCACTTTGATAATCAGAAGTTTGGCTATCAACCATTAGGCAGCTCCCCTTTAAGAATAATCACGATTAATCTATATTATTAATTATATCCCCGCTAAATCGGACTGTCAATAGAGATTAAACATTATCTAACTAAAAGGAAGAAGTAATTTATACCAACTAACTTATAACGAGTAATAAAAGCCTTCCTGCTGCACATAATCAATCAATTCTTGATAGACTTGGTTGGAAGTAATCGTTGTTGAATCACCAACCATAATCAATTTGCGTTTAGCTCTGGTGATGGAGACATTTAAGCGCCTTAAATCGCGTAAAAATCCGATATTACCATACTCATTGCTGCGTACAAAGGATTGAACAATTACTTCCTTCTCTCGACCTTGGAAACCATCAACAGTATTCACTTCTACATCTGGTAGAGTTAAACGATTACTGATTAGTTCAACCTGGTCTTTATAAGGGGTAATGACTGCAATATCTTCTTCAGCAACTCCTAATCCTTTGGCTTCTTCTACAATCTCAATTACTAAGTCCGCTTCAATTGGATTCTCTAAAGATGTAGAATCACTCTTAGAGCGCTCTGCTGCATTCATTCCTTGAGTATCAAAGTAGACAATTGGTTCATTAAAGAGTAAAGCCTTTTCAGCTGGTCGTTCTCCCGAAGGTGCTGTAACATCTAAATCAGCTAAAGTATGCTCACTAACTGCTGGAGCACTCTCTAAACTTCCATTATAGAATTGCTCACTAGAGAAGTTCATAATTGCATCATGCATTCTATACTGTACTCTTAACATCTGTCTAATCTGATCTCCATAAATATCTACTAATCTCTCAAATAGAGTACGATTTAAGCCTTGATTTTTAGCCTGCTCACTTAGAATTGTCGGCGGCAGCTGCTTATGATCGCCAGCTAAGATCACACGGTCTGCCTTAGTAAGTGGAATTAAGACAGCTGGTTCAGTAGACTGTGTCGCTTCATCAACTACTAACAAGTCAGCTCTAAAGTTGTCTAATACTTCAGAACCAGCGGTTGAGTTAGTAGAACAGACTACATCTGCTTCGGATAATAGCTCTCTTACTGCTTCATCTTCTAATCGCTCCAACTTATCAAATAGCTGGTCAATCTTATCTTGTAACTCTAACCATTCAGCCATCTCTTTAATCTTATTAGGCGGTACTCCACGAGACCCAGAACCTTCTTTAGCCTTCTGCTTAATCTGTTGATTACTCATTCCTCTACGCCAGCGTCCACTAGGATGAGTTAAGTCATCTTGCTTGGCTAATAGTTCTTTAGCCTCTGCTCTTAATTCAGCTGCCTGCTGATACTTCGGGTGATCTTCAATCAAATAATCTAATGTATGTTCACGTAAAACAGGAGTTACTCTCACCGGATGTCCTACCCGCACTACATTCACATCTTCGCGTACTAACCGTTCTACTAAGTTATCTACCGCTGTATTAGAATCGGCTGTCGCTAAGATATGCTGATCAGAGCCAATCTCCTGTCTAATAATCTCAATTGAAGTCATTGTCTTACCAGTTCCCGGCGGACCATGAACTAAAAAGAAGTCCTCAGCAGCTAATGCATCCTTCACTGCCTGCTGTTGAGACTGATTTAAATCCTGATTCTTAAACTCAACTTCTGGTGATTCTGCACTAAACTCAATCTCTTCTAAACCTAAGAATTTATCGCGTAACTGAGCTAAACGCCCACTTGCTGTCTCTACTTCAGAAATAGCATCTAACATTCGTTGGAAAGTAATATCATTAACATATAAGTCCGCTCTAAGACCTTTACCGTAAACAAAGCCTTGTGGTTCCTCATCAAAAACAACAGTAATAGAGTATCTTGTCTTCTCCGCTACTGTTCCAGTTGGATTATCATCACGAAGTGGATCCTGCTTACTTAACATCACTAAATCGCCAACACTAATCTCGACATCTGGTAATTCTTCACCGCGGTGTTGGCGCATAAACTTAACTAACTTCTTACCGCCAAAGCCTTCACCTTGATCGCGACCGCGTAGATGTAAAATAGCTCGTCCTTTATCTTCACGCTCTTGTCCACTGAGATTATTAATCTCCATCTCATGCTTTCTCATCTCAGCTTCACGTTCTAGCTGGACTAACTCCTCGAATTTATTAACATAATTACTGATCTTATTAATCTTACTACGTACATTGTTATCAATATAAACCTCTACTTCTACGCCAGCTACCTGATTATGATGCATTACTTCTACTACTTGCTTAGCTATCTCATCCTCTACTTCTACTAATGCTTTGCCAGCTACAAAATCTATCTTGCCGATTTTATTACCATCCATTTCAACCTCATTAGTAAAAGCACCAACTATATCTCCTGGCCCAACATATTCAGGTAGATTCTCAACTACTATATTCGTCAACTTTATCCCTCCTTAACTTTATTCTTACATTAAAAAAACACACCCTTTCCAGGGTGTATTTTTTTAGAAATTATATCAAACTGTTGAGAAATAGTCAAAATCCTAACTTAATTCTACTACCTTATCTACAAGAGCTGCTATACCAGCATCAACCTCCGCTATGGACTCACCTAACATATAAGCGGGAGTAGTCACTAACTTAAGCTCTTTATCAACTACTATCTCATCTACTGCTCTTTCAAGATGAAGAGCCCCTAACTCTTCCTCTATATATTTAGACTGTGGACACTCATACCCTACAGTCAATTGTGGTCGATACTTAGTAGTAGCTAATGCTTTAGCAACCACTAATGGTGCAATACAGATCGCACCGACTGGTTTATTCTCTTCAATCATCTGGAGTATTAAATCTTTAGTCTGTAAGTTAATCTTACAGTCGCCACTCGTTAAAGCATAATTAGTTAAATTCTTAATTGCTCCTGCACCGCCGGGAATAATTAAAGCATCTAACTGATCGCTATCTATCTCAGCAATCGACTTAATATCTCCCCGAGCAATCCGCGCTGCCTCTACTAAGACATCACGATTCTCTCGTTTAATCTCTTCTCCAGTTAAGTGATCAATTACTTCCGATTGTAAGATATCAGGAGCAACAGCTACTATCTCTTGGTCTCTTCTAGCTAAGTGCAACATCGTCAGTACTGATTCATGAATCTCTGAACCATCACTAACTCCACAACCACTTAGTAAAACTCCAACTTGAGCCATTTGACTCCCTCCTTATTTATTACTGCGCCATTACTTTAACTATATCAGCTCGGCTGACAATTCCTACTAATGTTCCATCATTAATGACCGGAACTCGATTGATATCTTCATCAAACATAATCTCAACAATTCCATCAAGCGTAGTATCCATCTTAACTGAAATTACATCTTCAGTCATTACTTCCTTAACCTTAGTACCGATCATCTTCTTAAATTCATCTTCAAACTCGCTTAGACTTTCTAGATAGACAATACTATCTAACACATAAATATAGTTAGGAAAATGCAATTTCTTATCGCGAATAATCAAGTCCTTCTCAGTAATCATTCCTACTACCTCTTGATCATCATTAACTACTGGTAATCCACTAAATTCATGCTCTGAGAGCACTTCTGCTACATCCTTAATCGTCTCATCCTGATGAATAGTTACCACATTCTTAGTCATAATATCTTGAGCTTCCATCATTTATCCCTCCTCTAAAGTTTTAAATGCCTGCGGCAGACCAGCAATAATATCACTAGCAATTAATGTATGTACTGTTTCGGACTCTAACTTAATATCTGCTGCTAATCCATGGAGATAAACTCCTAAGACCGCTGCCTGCCAGTCATCTAAGCCCTGACCAATTAGCCCAGTAATAATTCCTGTTAATACATCACCGCTACCAGCTGAAGCTAAACCAGAATTGCCGGTAGAATTAATATATGTCTGACCATCAGCAGTAGCTACTACTGTGGTAGCCCCCTTGAGAACAACTGTCACACCTAAATCAACTGCTACTTCCTGAGCAATCTCAACTCGATTCTGCTCTATTTCTGCAATCGGACGATTAATTAAACGCGCCAGCTCTCCAGGGTGTGGAGTTAAAACCGTTGCTTCCTCACGATCACGCAATAAATCAAGATCTTGAATGGCATTCAAACCATCAGCATCTATAATTAATGGAATCTGAATCTCAGTCAGAATATCATGGAGAATATAGGTCATCTCTTCTCCTTGTGATAGGCCTGGTCCTATTGCCATCACATCTGCCGGTTGGCTTAACTTCTTAATTCCCGATAAAGCATTCAAACTTAAGCAGCTCTTACGCGTCTCAGGTAACGGCTTAGTCATTACTTCGGTTAATTTTTCTTCTAAAATAGAGTTAAGACTGCGCGGCAGACCTAAGGTTACTAATCCTGCTCCACTCTTTAAAGTGGCCAAACTGCTTAATTTGGCTGCTCCGGTCATCCCTTCGGAACCAGCAATTACTACTACTCGCCCAAAAGTTCCTTTATGACCGCACCGCTGACGATACGGCAGTAAGTCTTGAGCTAACTCGTTAGTAATTAACTTACGCTTAAACTCTTGATTATCCACTGCTAGCTGGGGTAGACTAATATCTGCTATTTCTAGCTTACCAGCATGCTCACAACCAGGATAGAGTAATAGACCTATCTTAGGCAGACCAAAAGTAACTGTCCAATTAGCTTCCACTGCTCTACCATGTAACCGACCATTATCAGCATTCAAACCAGAAGGAATATCAATCGCTAACACCGGTGTCTGATCATCATTAATCAGATCAATAATCTGCGGTAGTATGCCCCGGAGTTCTCCTTTAATTCCGGTACCTAAGATACCGTCAACAACTAAATCAGCTGCTTCCATTGCCTGAACTAAATCATGAAATTGTTCCTGACTCTCTAACTCTTGTACCGCTATATCCAATTTAGAGAGAATATTTAGATTAATCTCAGCGTCACCACTAACCGCTTCCTCGCTACCAATTAAGAATACTTCAACTTCCCAACCTAAATTATTTAATAAGCGGGCTACTACAAAGCCATCGCCCCCATTATTACCTGTCCCCGCAACAATTACTACTTTAGGTGACAACTGATCATCCAGCACCTCAGTAGCTTTGCGCACAATTGCCTGGCCGGCATTCTCCATTAAGACCAAACCAGAAATACCATATTCTTCAATTGCTAATTGGTCTAACTGCTGCATCTCTTGGGCAGTAACAACTTTCAAACTATCCCTCCTTAGCCTGCTCATTAGCTACAGCAAGAGCATAAGCAACCGCCTGCTGTTTAGTATGCGATAGAGAGATTAAGACCTCTGCAACTGCTAAATCTTCTGCTACAGCTTGAGCTTGATTATGTAATTTAATCATTGGTTGACCTAATTCTGTTTTAATTACTTCAATTTCAGTCCACTTCATACCTCTTAGTCCTGTTCCTAACGCTTTGACTACAGCTTCCTTAGCAGCAAATCGTACTGCTAAATGAATCTCGGGACTGCTCTGCTGCAAAGAGTAATCAATCTCACCAGTAGTGAAGATTCTATTTAAAAAGCGTTCACCAAACCTCTGCCAACTCTCTTTAATCCTTGTTACTTCAATAATATCTACGCCAATCCCTCTAACCATCAATCTCACCTTTCAACTTACCACTAGGTTAAACTACTTTAATGACTATTAAACTCAATATTTTAATATGAACTTCCATTATTTAATAATTCTTGATAGTTAGGATTAATTCCTGTATTAAAGTCCAAAAATAAAGAAAAAAAAGATAGACCTGCAGCACTTTGACCACAGGTCTAATCGGATATTCTATTCGACTGTTACACTTTTCGCTAGATTACGCGGCTGGTCTACATCGCAGCCCTTCTCTACTGCTACATAGTAAGCCAATAACTGCAGCGGTACTACAGTTAAGATCGAAGTCAATACTTCCGGAACAGCAGGTAACTTAATTACATGATCTAAAGCACGCCCTACTTCACTATTATCTGCTAGGACTAATCCTGTCACAGCAGCGCCTCTAGCCTGCACTTCCTGAATATTACTTAAAGTCTTATCAAGTACTGACTGCTGAGTAGCCAATGCTACTACCGGTACTCCTTCTTCAATCAAAGCTAGAGTACCATGTTTTAACTCGCCGGCTGGATAGGCTTCAGCATGTAAATAAGAGATCTCTTTTAACTTTAATGCTCCCTCTAAAGCAACAGCATAATCTAAACTGCGTCCAATAAAGAAAGCATTTTGATGGTCATCAAATTCAGTTGCAAACTCTTCAATCACTGCTTCATTCTCTTCAATAATCTCAGCTACATAATCCGGAATATCATTTAAAGCCATCACTAACTCAGCAATCTTATTCTGCGGTAGTGTACCTTTTATCTCAGCAAAGTAGACTGTTAATAGATAAAAGACCATCAACATATTAATGTAAGCTTTTGTGGAAGCTACGGCAATCTCCGGTCCAGCATGAATATAGAGCACTTCATCAGCTTCACGCGGAATCGTACTACCTACTACATTACTAATTGCTAAGACCTTAGCTCCCCGCTCCTGTGCTTCCCGTAAGGCTGCTAAAGTATCAGCTGTCTCTCCCGATTGACTTACTACAATCACTAAAGTATCCTCATTAACTAATGGCTCACGATATCTAAACTCGGAAGCAATATCTACCTCCACCGGCAGCTCCACTAAATCTTCTAACATATACTTAGCAACTAATCCTGAGTGATAAGCCGTACCACAAGCTACAATATAGATGCGCTGACACTGATTTAACTCTTGAGTAGTAAGCTCTAATTCATCTAACTGCACCTGATTATTTTTAGTAATCCGTCCACTGATCGCTCGTCGTAAAGATTCAGGCTGTTCGTGAATTTCCTTTAACATAAAGTGATCGTAGCCTGATTTTTCAGCCATTCCCGGGTCCCAATCAACAGTAAAGATATCCTTCTCTACACGCTCACCGGTAATCGTTGAAAGCTCAACTCCAGACTGAGTAATCACCGCCATCTCACCATCATCTAGAATATAAACTTGATCGGTATAATCTAAGATTGCTGGAATATCTGAGGCTACAAAGTACTCCTCTTCAGCCAAACCAACAATCAACGGGCTATCCTGGCGAACGGCAACTAACCTATCCGGCTCCTTAGCTGACATTACTACTAAAGCATACGAGCCTTCTAATTCTGCTACCACCTGTTGGACTGTCTTGGTCAAATCACCTTGATAATACTCTTCGATTAGATGAGCTAATATTTCCGTATCCGTTTGAGAAGTAAAGTGATGACCTTTAGCTTCTAAATCTTCCTTTAATGTTAAATAATTTTCGATAATCCCATTATGCACTACAACAAACTCTCCATCACAGCTACTATGCGGATGAGCATTAGGCGTAGTAGGCTTACCGTGTGTCGCCCACCGCGTATGACCAATTCCAATCGACCCTACTGGATTCTCCGCACTAATTAACTCTTCGAGATTATCTAACTTACCTACTTCCTTACAGACCTTAATCTCTTCCTGATGACAGAGAGCTATTCCTGCCGAATCATAACCGCGATACTCTAATTTATTTAAACCTGTCAGTAAGACTTGACTGGCTTCTTGCTTGCCGACATAACCAACAATTCCACACATATCTTCTCTCCTCCACCTAACTTGATTTAAGTTGTTAGTTTAATCTTCTTTATAACTATAGTCTCCTATAGCCTTTAAAAGATTAATCAAGGCAGCTAACTCTACCTAGAGGCATCCGCCGATTACGTTCGATGAACCTCTTCCTCGTCAACTCGATTCACAACCGAGTCCAGGCGCTATAATTATTATAGAATCAATTAATTAAGCTCTTTACGCACAACCTCACTAATTTGAGTAGCTAACTGATCTAACTGCGCTTTATCCTTACCTTCAACCATAATTCTAATTACCGGTTCTGTTCCTGAAGCCCGCACAAAGACGCGACCACTTTCACCTAACTGCTCTTCTACATTACTAATTACTTCTGCTAGTGCTTGATTATCCTGCCACTCCTCTTTCTTAGCTACTTCCACGTTAACTAATAGTTGAGGAAATGCTGTCATCTCAGTAGCTAACTTAGAAAGAGGTGTATCCTGTTTAACCATTGTCTCTAATAACTGAAGAGCTGTTAACATACCATCACCAGTAGTATTATAATCCAAGAAGATAATATGTCCTGACTTCTCACCACCGAGCTTATAGCCATGTTCTAACATCTCGGCTAAGACATAGCGGTCACCATTCTTAGTTGTCACGACTTGACCATCTAATTCAGCTAATGATTCCTGTAAACCTAAGTTACTATACCTTGTTGCTACTACTGTATTTTCCGGTAATTCATCCTCTCTAATCAGCTGTCGACCACAGATTGCCATAATTAGATCTCCATCAATCTGAGCTCCTGTCTCATCAACAGCAATTAAACGATCACCATCGCCATCAAGGGCAATCCCGGCGTCAGCTTCTTCCTCAACAACTGCTTCTTGTAACTCCTGCGGATGAGTCGAGCCACACTCTAAATTAATATTTGTCCCATCAGGTAGATCATTTAAAGCTACTGTTTCAATCCCTAACTCCCTTAAAAGCTGAGGGGCTAATTCAAAAGCAGCGCCATTGGCTGCATCAACTACTACCTTTAAATCAGATAAGTCTTCGGTAATAATCTCCTTAATATGATTAAAGTATGGTAATAAAGGCTCTAAAACCTCTTCTGCCATACCTACTTCGACATCAATCGGCTGCGGTAGTTCAGCTAACTGATTAGTAATTAACTCTTCAATCTCAGCTTCCATTTGATCAGTTAATTTCAAACCGTTGCCTTGAAAGAACTTAATCCCATTATCAGCTACTGGATTATGAGAGGCTGAGATCATAATTCCTGCATCAACCTCTAACTCTTTAGTTAGATAAGCCACTACCGGAGTAGGGATAATTCCTGCCTGCAGTACATCAATCCCCACAGAGTTAAGCCCAGCAATCAAAGCTGATTCTAACATATCGCCAGAGATTCTAGTATCTTTACCAATTAAAATTGTCGGCTGCTCTAAATCTTGAGTTAAATAATATCCACCAGCTTGACCTAACTTACAAGCTAACTCCGGAGTCAAATCGCGATTTGCCACCCCTCGCACACCATCTGTACCAAATAACTGTCCCATCTTTCCACTCCTCACTGATAAGTTATTAACTGAACATATGTAACTAACACTCTATTATATGTTAAGTTATTAGCGACCGTTGATACCAAATAATTCCTTTAATTAGCAGAAAATCTATTCAACATGGTTAATTAAACTACCAATTCCTTCAATCTGAACCTCCAACTGATCTCCCCTACTGACTGAGCCAATACCGGGCGGAGTTCCGGTAGCAATTATATCTCCCGGCTGCAAAGTCATAATCTTAGATATAAAACTAACTACCTCCGAAGGTGAAAAGATCATCTGCGAGGTAGTTGAATCTTGCTGCAAACTGCCATTTTGATATAATTGAATCTGTAAATCATTTGGATTTAACTCGGTTGCAATCACAGGACCAACCGGGGCAAAGGTATCGAATGACTTAGCCCTACTCCACTGTCCATCGCGACTTTGTAAATCTCGAGCAGTAAGATCATTAAAGCAACTATAACCTAAAATGTAATCTTCTGCTTGTTGCGAAGTAATATTTTTAGCTTCACGACCAATAATGATCGCTAACTCTGCTTCGTAATCAACCTGATTGCTCATCTGCGGATACTTAATTTGCGCACCAGAACCAACTAAAGCTGTAGTCGGCTTTAAAAAGATGATCGGTTCGGCGGGTAAATCCATCTCTAATTCCCGTGCATGATCTAAATAATTAAGCCCAACACAGACTATCTTGTTAGGTTGACACGGTGGTACTAACTCTACTTCAGATAAGGAATAAACCTGGTTAGTTAACTGATAATCATCTGTCGGTGGTTTACTAATTAATCGCACTTTGTCCTCTGTATCACTTAGGATCCCATAACTAAGTTTTTGATCTACATAACCCCTGACAAACTTCATCTACTAACCTCCTACTATAACTTTATATTCAACTTGTCTCTATAATTTTACTATAAATCAGAAGAGAATTAAAGCTCAAAATATAGTAAATCTTAACAAAAAGGAGCTAGGGCAGCCCCTAACTCCCATCTAAAACTATTAATTTAACTTACTCTACTGGTGCAATACAGGATACCGGGCAGGTCTCTGCACAGCTGCCACAGTCTATGCATTCACTTTCATCAATCACCCGCTTACCACTATCCTGCTCTGAAATACAGCTGACAGGACAGACTGCTTCACAAGCTCCACAGGCAATACATTCCTCTTCATTAATTCTATGCGGCATAGCTCCCCCTCCTCTCTTAAATGAAAGATATATGATTAGAAATTAATTATTCAATGACTCTAAATCTTTAAGAATCTCTTCACCTAACTCTAGATGACCAGCCCCTGCTTGATTAATCTTATTAATTTCAGCAAAGATCTTATCTAGATAATCAACTATATTAGTAAACTGCTGATCTAGTTCATCAATTACCTCTTCATTATGATCAAGATTCTGATTTAAGTTATCAATTCCACTGTGAGAACGATCAATATTGGACTGAATATTCTCGGTACTATCACTGACATCTGTCAGTAAATTAGAAGTCTCAACTGCTAACTCCTTAATCTCTTCGGCCACTACCGAAAACCCAGCTCCTCCTTCGCCAGCTCTAGCTGCTTCTATGGAGGCATTTAAGGCTAACATATTAGTCTGATCAGCAATACTTTGAATCTCAGTTACAAAATCGGAGATCTTATTAATTTCATCGATTAAGTTACTAAAGGTACTACGAAAACTATTTAAGCTGGAACGAGATTCCTTTAAGTCGCCTTTCATCTCACTAATTATCTCTTTCCCGCGTCTATTCTCTTCTAGCACCTGTTCGGTCTCATTATTAATCTGTTCCACGCGTTCTATAATCCAATTATCCTCTTCTTCCATCTCACAAACCTTACTCTTAATCTCTTCTTTAAGCGTATGATCAACTGTCTGCTCTTGATTATCTAATTGGGATTCTAAATTATCTACCTCTGCCTTCTTCTCATCTAACTCATCGCGTAATAACTTATTCTCTGCTTCTAACTCTTCTATTCTATCTTCTAATTTATCTTTACCAAACATCAATTAATCACCTCCTATTATAGTTATTAGCGATTAACCAATAAATTCATTCTTTAACTTAATAAAACAGTCTATTAAATAAAAAAAGCTGCTAATTAATTAGCAGCCCTCTAGATACTTAGCTTCTAGTTCTTCGATTAACTTTAAGTATTTATTCTGTACACCATGCTCTTGAGCTTCGGATTCAATCTCTGTAACCTGATCTTCTACCTCAGTTAGTGTCTGCTGTGATAAATTCTTCTCACCGTAAGTATAGATTGTTTCATCCTCTTTTTCGATATGTCTATAGAGCAGGTCAGTATAAGAGACTGTATTGGCAATCACATCCACTTTAGCCTCTTCATCTCCATCTTTAACCGCAGCTAAAGCCTCCTCTAGATTATGCATATATAGTCGTCCTAGATCATGCTCAGAGAACATCGCAGCAATAGGTCCGCTAGCTAACGGTTCGCCTAACTCTTCTCTCATCCGTTTAAATAAGATCTCTTCTTCCTTACTATGATGATGACTATCAGCATAATTGCGGACAAAATCGATTAAAGCATAGAAGGAATCAAAGTCAACCTCACCGCTATTCATCACTTTAAGTGCCAACTGACGACCAACCTTCAACATCCGCTTAATATTATCATGTTCCTCAACTAGGAGCTGAATTGATTTCATATTATCACCTCAAATTATCAAATTAACCGCTTACTCCTCAACTTTTTCATTTAAAGCAGTCATTAACTCCTCTAAATCAATACCGTGTACCTCTACTGCCTGTTCAATTGCTTCACCGGTTGCGGTAGGACAGCCTAGACAGTGCATGCCAAATTCCTTAAATACCTCCGCAGTTTCTGGATGCTCCTGTAAAACCTCTGAAATAATATCACTCTTATCAATTGTCATTAGTAACGCCCCCTATTTATGATTGATAGTAATTTAATCTTCTTCATTCTCCTTAGCCAATCGTTCATCCATAAAGGAGAGTAGAGATTGAATCTCAACTAATGTCGGTGCTCCTTTTAACCAGACCACCTGTCTTAAGACCTCAATAATCTCCTCACGTGTTGCTCCATTCTTAATTGCTTTATTTAACTCTAATTTAGCTCGCTTCTCATGATCAGCCATGATTGCCGACGAGACTGCAATTAAGTACTTATACTTAAGCGGAATTACTTCATCACGCCAGATTAGTTCATGATACTCTGATAAAACTTCCTGCATATCTTCCCCTAAGGTCTGACTAATACTGATTCCCGGCGGAATAAAACCTAACTCTTCTTTAAACTTTTCTGCCATTTCCTGTTTATCAAATTCTTCTTTTCCCATCTCTAACCCTCCTCTGTTTAACTCTACTGTCTATATTATACGACCTTATAGCTTTAATTTATATGAGTTATATCACATAACTAAAAAATTTTAAACCGCTGTATAGCCACCATCGACCAATAAATTCTCTCCAGTAATAAAGCTGGCATCATCAGAAGCTAGAAAAGTTACTGCTTTAGCAATCTCTTCTGGTTGTCCTAAACGTCCTAGAGGATGTAGTGAAATAAGCTGCTTTACTACCTCATCATCTAAATCAGCAATTAAAGGAGTATCTATATAACCAGGACAGACTGCATTAACCCGAATTCCATCTGCGGCATACTCAGCAGCTAAAGCTCTAGTTAAATTAGTCACGCCTCCCTTAGCAGCGGTATAAGAAGCAGTCTCCGCCTGCCCTACATGACCTAAAATAGAACTACAATTAACAATGCTTCCTCCCCCATCCTGCTTCATTAGCGGTATAGCGTGTTTAGCTGATAAGAAAACGCCGGTAAGATTAATATCAATTACCTGCTGCCATTGAGCTAACGAAAGTTGATCACTAACAGCTTGATCGCCAATTCCTGCATTACTAAAGATAATATCTAAGCGTCCCCACTCTTTTTCTGCGCGTTTAATCATCTCTGCCACTTGTTCTTCTTGACTGACATCCGCGTGATGATAGATAACTCTTTGCTCCTTTTGATCTAACTCTTGGGCTAACTGCTCTCCTTGTTGGTCATCTAAATCAGCAATTAGAACTTCCGCACCTTCAGCTACCATATCTCGTACTGTTGCTGCCCCTATTCCACTTGCTCCACCAGTAACAATTGCTACCTTATCTGTAAGTCGCATTATTAATCTCCTCCTTATCTATTAGAATACCAAATTAAAAGTCAATTTATTCTAACTGGGCTCGTTCATTAAAGAAAGTTTTAATTCCCAACCTAATCATAATATAGGTCGTTAGTGTCACACTACCCAAGATACCTAACATAATAGCTATCTGATACTTAATAGCTGTAAAGGGTGTCGCCCCAGCTAAGATCTGTCCGGTCATCATGCCCGGTAGAAAGATAATTCCCATGCCCATCATTGAATTAATTGTTGGTAAGATAGCTTGATAGAAGGCTCGTCCAGTAATCTCTTTAGTAATCAGTTCTGGCTTACCGCCCAGCATTAAGGCATTTTCAATCATCGAGCGATTATCTTTAATACCATTAATTAAGCCTTCTAGCCCTAACGAAATTCCGGACATAGAGTTACCAATTAACATTCCGGACAGAGGTATAAAGTAATGCGGTTGATACCACGGTTTTAAATTGATTACAATTAAGGCAAAGTAAAAGATAGTAATTACAGTACCGACAAAGATTGAGATTGCAATAATCTTCTTTAGTTCTAAGGAGAGACTACTATTCACTCTACTGTAAATATTCTGAATAGCAAAGCCCTGCATTAGAAACAGAATAATTAAACTAGAGATAAAGCTAGGATTAGAAAAGATATAAGTTAAGAGATAGCCGACTAATATCAACTGGATCGTCATCCGAAAGTTAGCAATAATTATCTCCCACTCATGACCAATCTGTTGTCGTTTGACAATATATAAGAGTACCAAAATGAAGATATTAGCAGCAATTAGTTGAAGTATTGAAATATCAATGATCTCTTCCATAATTATCCCGCCTCCTCTGCGATACTACTGACTTGTCCCTGGCGGAGAGTAATAATTAGATCGCCAAATTTTTGAGCTAACTCTCGTGAGTGAGTAATCATTACCAAAGTACTCTGTTGAGACTTAATATAATCAACCACCATCTCGATTATAAACTCCTCTGTCTCTTCATCTAGTGCCGAGGAGGGTTCATCGAGTAACATAATCTCCGGCTTAAGAAGTAATAGACGCGCTAAAGCTAAACGCTGTTTTTCGCCACCGGATAACTGATCTGTGTCAGTGCTTAGTGGAAGATCTAGATTAACCTCTGTTAGTAACTTACGATACTCTGCTTCATCTTTTAATTGTTGTTCAGTATAGTTGAGAGTTTTAGTAAAGTTATCTTTAATCGTAGTGGAGAACATGACGGGATTTTGAGGTAACATCACAACTTCGCGTCTGAGTTTAAGCGGATCATAATCGGTTATCTCGCGGTCACGATACTGCAATGAACCTTGATCTATAGTCAACATATTATTCAATAATTTAAGGAGTGTCGTCTTACCGCTACCGCTTTTGCCTATAATACAGGTAATCTGTTGGGCGGGAATCTTCAGTTCGTCAATCTCCAAGATATCCTTATAAGTAACTGATGATAGTTTGAACATAGCAACCTCCTTTAAAATAGTTTGTTTATTAGATAAATTCTCCAGTAATAAAAGATCATCCTGCAAATTAAGCTGAATAACCAAAAATTAAGATTGCAATTAGAGGTAATAAGTTTAACCCCCAATTAACATAGATTAGCACAAATTATAAAGTTTAAAGTATTAATTGTTAGCTTTAAATCGAATTAGCCAATGCTTATCTAAGAACATATCTTAAAGATATAACATATGATATCAAAAAGCTTACGAAAGGAATGATTAATTATGAGGGATGATTATATTATTACTCCTCCCAATCAGCCTCTTAAGTTAAAAGATTATGGTCCCTGTCCTTTTGTAGTTGATATTGAAGAGGCAACTACCCAAAATGATTATTTCCGTATCGCTTTATGGACAGGAGAACATCTACAACTTACTTTGATGAGTATCGAGGTTGGTGATGATGTAGGTTTAGAGATTCACCCTGAGCTTGACCAGTTTATCCGCATTGAGCAAGGACAAGGAATTACTAAGATGGGAGATAGAAAAGGACAGCTAGATTTTCAGGCAAAAGTCTATGATGACTATGCAATATTTATCCCTGCTGGCAAATGGCATAATCTGATCAATACCGGTAATACACCACTTAAATTGTACTCTATCTACGCTCCACCTGAGCATCCACGTGGTACAGTTCATAAAACTAAAGAGGATGCTGAAAGAGATGAAGAGCGTCACCACGGGTAAGATCTATAAAAGCTTAGATCAAAGGTAAAGTATAGTTGCTTTGGAGATCACTGCATGTAAGATGGCATGTGGTGATCTTTTGTTGTTTCTTATTCTTTGGTCATATCTAGCAAAGGTGGACATACAATATCTCTGGGGTTGCGACGTCTGCGGATTATCCACTGCAACCTTTTCTTACTAACCTGTGTTTCATAAATCAGCTCCCGCCCTTGTTTATGCACCACTACCAGATATCGCTAAACCTCTGTTATAAGACGGTCTACTCACTTTCATAAAAACATTATTTTTACAACTCCACCATAATTGGCATATGATCACTGGAATCAATCCATTCTTCATAATCTCCTATCCAAAACTCAGTAATTTCTTTAATTAATTTATCATTCATGAAGATATAATCAATGTGATAAGATTTACTTTTCTTCTTATGCATAAAAAATGTTGATTCATTCTCTTTTCCAAAATCAAAATCAGATAAAAAATGATAAATACTATATAATTCCTTTTGGTTTAAAATTTGTTTTGTATCAGTAAAATCACCATAAAGAGAATAACTAGGTGATTCATCCCAAATAACATTCCAATTGAAATCCCCTGCAATAATCGATTTATCTCCTATAAAATCTTCATATTTTTTTAATGCTGTATATACTTGTCCTATGTAACGTCTTTTCCTATCTTCTTCATCATTCATTGCCCAAATTGCTAATAATGTTAAATTTATTGGTTCTTTTATTTTTATAGGTAAAATATAACGACTATTAAAATTACTTATATTATCTATAATTTCAATATTGATATCGTTCCTAGAAAAAACACCAAGTCCTTTATTTCGGTTATCTCCAATCCATCTCCAGTTTGAAAACTCATTCCAATTCCCTTTATAGTCAGGATTTTCACATTCTTGAATAATCAAAATATCTGGATTATATTTTAAAACTTGTTCTTTTTTATTTCTAAAAGCCATATTACAATTCCATGTAAGTAATCTCACTTTTCAACCTCCCACAAATAACTTTCATAATTTATATTTGTATTGGTTTTGCAATTCAAAAGAAAAAAATTATCTATCTGCATAAACTAAAAAAAGACATATAAGCAGGCCGCCATATAAAGTCCCTAGGGTTTGCAACGTCTAGTTCAAGATCCTATAACTTGTCCTTTCTCTAAAACTTTCATATGTAATCCTTAGTTTCACCTATTCTCCTAGCCTAAATGTCGCTAACCCTATGTTATACGCTGTAATTACTGTCACTATAAATTTATTGATTCTATTAAACTTTCAGTTATCTTAATAGTTGATTCAGAAACTCTTTTCATTCTATTTTTTATTTCTACATTTTCATATTCACAATCATTAGAATCTTTCAATAAATTAATTGATGTTTTCAAACAATGCATTACTAAAGACTTTAATAATACTTCTCCAGAAATATAATTTCTTTTTGGATTTAAATCAATTCTTTTATCAGGAGAGTTAACTTTTTTTATATCATCTTTTTCTTCAATAAATATTTCTCCTATTCCATTTTCAAAATCATATGAATTCTTTTTTACATAATCATTATTGAAATCATAAAAATGACCTATCTCCGTAAATATAGGCTGATATACCTTAACTTGCGTTCTCAAAGTATGAAAATCTATAATAGGAGTTTTGATTTCTTCATATCCTTCGTTAATATTTTTGAATTTTTGTAATCCTTCACTAGTTACAACTTTCCCATCTGGACAAGGGAAACCTAACTTATCTAAAAATAATAACTCTTTAGAAATATTAAAAAAGAAATATTCATTAATTCTCAAACAAAAACAAGATGGTAGCATTGCAAAAACTGGAGAATTAACTCCTAAAAAATTAATTCCTTCTCCAATATCAGAAATATCAGCTTTGTAAACATACAATAACCTATCATATAACCTTATTCTTTGACTTATATGAAATTTAGGATCTATTTTCATATGATCTTTGTTTAACATTCTATAACCTAACCACAAACCAATTCTTATTTTATCTAACCAATCTAAAAGAATAATTAATTCTTTTTTAGAAATACTTTTGTTATTTAAAATTTTAGTAACTATATCTTTAGCTGGATCCTCTAAACCACTACCATAATTTGAATTACAATCATTACATGCAGGAAAAGTAAAAGAATTAAAAGAAAATTGTCTAAATAAATCATCCCCTTCAAAATTGCCCTTTAAAAACTCATTATAATTTAATCCTACGTTTATCTTTCTATTTTTATCTCCTGTCATTTCTATTAACCACTTAGGAATAACATGTTCTTGACTCTTGTTTTGAATTTGTTCTCCACAAAAAATACAAACTTTTTCCATATGAATCTTCCTTTCGATAATGATAAAAACAAAAGTAATTATTGCGTGTAACGTCCCTGGGCTTCACGACGTCTCATATAAACCGTTCTAACCTTATCCAAATTCTAAAATCCACATATGTCATCCGCAACTTTGGATATGCTCTTAACCTAGATGTCGTTTAAGCCCATGTTAGGCGAAGGAATCAATTAAAATTTCTTTCCTAAAAAATCGTTTTTTAATAATTTAAGCAGATAATATCATCAGAAACATAATCTGTTTTAGTCATCATTGTAACTGATAAATATAAATAACGTTTTCTAAAATATTCAACAGCTTCATCTTCAATCATTTTCAATTTAATATTATCTATTGTAGGAATATCATATTCCCCATCATCATTTTTATATTCTTTAATTTCTGATAAAACTTCTTCTCTAGTGTATCTTCTAAACTCAATTTTTTCAGCTTTAATTTTAATCTTCTCTTTAGCTTTTTCCAAAATTATGATAGGATATCCAAAATTAGTTTCGATCTTTTCCAATCTGTCATCAAATGATTCAATTTTCCCATATTCCTTTTCTGTGGAATTATATTTCAAATTCCAAATTTCCTTTAACGAAGTCCCAATTATTGAATCTAATTTTATAGGTTTTTCTTCTACTTTTTCTATAAAATCTAATAATTTTATAGCACAATTCTCTTCTTCGTTTAAATTAATTTTATATGGTGTTTTATTACACATATCTAAAATAGCTAATTTTTTTGACATTTCTATAGCCCTGATCATATGATCCTCATATAATTCTTTGTTTCTTTTTAAAGAAATAATATCTACTTTCCTGTCAGTAATTTTTTGTGTTTTCCCATTTTCTATTTTTTCATCATAAAAATATGTTTCTTGCAAATCTTCAATATATTTATTCTTCAATTCTTCAATCTTATTATTAATATTTTTTTCATTTTTTGTAGCATTTTGAACATTCTCTATTTCTAGAGATTTAAGCTTTTTTTGCAAACCCAAGTAGAGATAACTCACTTTCGAATCAGAATATTTATCTTGAAGTTCAAAAAAATTACAAAATTCATTTAGCTTTTTATCATTTTTAATTTCTCCTTTTTCATAATATTTCATTAAATTAACTATTTCATAATAATCAAGTGCATCTAAAACTTGTAAGTCAATTTTTTCATTTAATATCACTTCTGATAAATAAACAAAAAAATCTTTAACAGGTTTTGGCATAATCATAGTTTTAACAGTGTTTATAGGCATCTTCTCCCAATTGTTATTTTTTAATTCTTCTTTTATGCTAACATAATATTGCCATATATATTCCTTTTTTGAAAAAATAAGGTCTTGAAATATAGATAGGTCATTCCCTCCATCAATATTAATTTTCCCTTTAAGAAATCGCCTGAATTTTTTTCTGTAATCTTCATCAAATTCATCATAAAAAACTACATAATATGAATAAACGAATAATGTGAATATTATTTCATAATGAATATTTATTTCTGTATTTTTATTAGTTGTTCCTAATCTATTATTTATAATTAATCGCTTAATATAATATTCTAAATATGGTAAAAAACTAAACTTATCGGTTTTAATAATACTACGGATAATAGCATATGATTTTTCTTTTTTAATTTGCGTTTTTTTATCAGCTTTATTTTTTAAATATAAAAAATTAGAGTTTTCATTTAATATCTTTCGAATATATGATTTTTTATCATTTTCATCTAGTATGTTATTCTCCCTAACCGAATATATTAGACCTGTTATAAATGAATAATAATCTCTAAAATATTGGCTTTTAGACATGTAAATGTTCTCTAATTCATTATTCAAATATTCATAAATATTAATCCTATTTAATTCTTCTATAGTTGAAATATTTCTAATCGAAATTATTAATTCTCTTAATGGTTTATATAATTCATAAAGCATTTTCCCCGAATACTTTGAATCCAATCCAATCATATTATTGAGAAATTCCATCAATTCAATCTTATTATTTATTTTATAAAGTCTATTAGAGATAATTGTAATACTCTTTTTTAAATTCTCGGTACTATAATCATCTTCTAATTCCACTTTATTATAAATTGCTTTAGCTAAAGTATTAAAAAAATGAAGATTGTTGTTATATTTTCTGTATTCATCTGCAGTAATTAATTCTGTCATGTAATGAGCTAAATTCTCAATCGAAAATTTAATATCTGATTCCAATTTATCAACATTTTCTAAATAAGATTTTTTAATTTTACTTTTTATAAAAGCTTCTTCAAGTAATATTGCAAAAATACTTCTCACTAAACTAAAAATTACAATAAAAGTTATTGCTAATGTATAAATTGCCCCATTAATTGTATTTAAATAAAAGTTTAAATAATTAAATAGTAACAACCCTAAAGCAACCAAAACTGAATTTTTAATATTTGTTGATTTATAGATAGGATTAATAGCTTTAAAAATATTTACATCATCTAAAATATAAGTTTTAATTGATATACCAAATATTTTAAAATCTAATTTGCCTACAATTAATGATACAACTGTAAAAGCAACTAATGATATACCTGCTTGCACCTGCCAAATACTTAAAATAAATGACCTAGTTAAATCAAATGGTATTGAGAATAGTAACCAATCTATTTTAAATACTATTAATATATCTGGAATTATAAAAGAAAATAATCCCCATCCTATTAAAAATAATAAAAATACTAAACTCAAAATTTTCACCTCACTAATAAATTACTATTTTGTATTAATTTATTCTTTCACATAACTAAATCTTCCCGACACTCACGTCATATATAACACTTCATAATGAGTATTCACGACACTAGTGTCGTGAATATCTTATATACCTATCTCATCAATCCAAATCTCAAGCAGAAAGATTATTATATTATACTATATTACCATCCAAAAATAAACAATCCTGCCTAATCAACAATTATTTTAAGATGATTTGTAATATAAAAAAAGAGTAGCGGAATCCTCCACTACCCTTAATCAACATTTTTAATTGTTATCTTTAATCTTAATATCCCTACAGGTTTGCAAAAACAAACAAACCTTCCGTGAAAGATAATTACCTGCTTAACTGGTAATTAGTACTTTTAATTATCCTCTTTTAATTTAATCCCATATTCTATACTGTCTACTAAAGCCTGCCAGCTAGCTTCGATAATATTTGTCGAAGCACCAACAGTACCCCAGGTCTCTTGACCATTACTGGACTCAATTAAGACACGTACTTTAGACTCTGTACCATCATTACCATCTAAGACTCGCACCTTATAGTCAACCAAGTAGATATCTGCTACTGCCGGATAGAACTCCAATAACGCCTTGCGCAAAGCATGGTCTAACGCATTAACCGGTCCTTCTCCTTCGGCAGCAGTATGCATAATCTGATCATTAACCTTAACTTTCATTGTCGCCTCAGAGATTGGAGTCAAGCCCGGTGCCTTCTCAGTAATGATCCGACAGCCTTCTAAGTCAAACAGACTCTCATAAGAATTAGTTGCCTTCTTCATCAGAATCTCAAAGGAAGCTTCCGCTCCTTCAAACTGATAACCCTGATGTTCTAACTCCTTAATCTGTTGTAAGACTTCCTTGAAATCATCCTGCTCTTCATCTAATTCAATACCGTACTTCTCAGCTTTATACCTCAGATTACTCTTACCCGATAGCTCAGAGACTAAGACCTTACGGCGATTACCAACACATTCCGGCTTAAGATGCTCATAAGTATCAGCATTGCGCATCAGTGCACTGACGTGAATTCCGCCCTTATGAGCAAAAGCACTATCGCCAACATAAGGCTGGTGTGATGGTGGATTTAAATTAGCCACTTCACTAACAAAGCGCGAAACAGCCGTTAACTGCTCTAACTGTTCATCACTAACAACATCCAGCCCCTGCTTTAGCTTCAGATTAGGAATTATCGAACTTAGATTAGCATTTCCACAGCGTTCGCCGTAGCCATTAATCGTACCCTGCACGTGGCTAGCTCCCGCTTCCACAGCTAATAACGTATTAGCTACCGCTACATCAGAATCATTATGAGCGTGGATTCCTAACTGTACATCGACTTCTTCCTGCACCTCTGTTACTATTCTCTTTAGCTCGGTTGGCAGTGTTCCACCGTTAGTATCACAGAGTACTAAAGTCTTAGCTCCCCCACGCTCCGCTGCCTGTAAAGTCTTAACTGCATACTCAGCATTAGCCTGGTAAGCATCAAAGAAGTGTTCTGCATCATAGAAGACAGTTAGTCCATTAGCAGTCAGATAATTAATTGTATCTTCAATCATTGCTAAGTTCTCATCTAAAGTTGTCTGTAAAGCATCCGTAACATGAAAGTCCCAGCTCTTACCAAAGATAGTCACTACCTCTACTCCGGAAGCTAAAATTGCCGCTAAATTCTGATCATCACTAGCAGCAATCCCCGGACGTCTAGTACAGCCAAAAGCTGTCACCTGTCCATGGTCTAAATCAAGCTCCTGTACCTTCTTAAAGTACTCCACATCCTTAGGATTAGAACCGGGCCAGCCGCCTTCAATATAATCAATCCCTAATTCATCTAACCGCTTTGTAATCTTAAGTTTATCCTCTGTCGAATACGAGATACCTTCCCGCTGCGTTCCATCGCGTAGAGTTGTATCATATAATTTAACCACTTCTAACACCTCACTTGTCAGTTCACAACTAGACCACTACTTAAAGCAGGCTACTAATATAATCTCCAGCTTCAGTAGTCGATAAGTCGCCGCCCATATCTGGAGTTGTCTGATTATCAGCTAAAGACTGCTGGATAGCTGCTTCAATCTTAGCTGCTTCCTCAGAATGTCCTAAGACATCTACCATCATCTGTGCTGCTAAAATAGCGGCAATTGGATTGGCTATATTCTCTCCGGCAATATCAGGCGCTGAACCGTGTACTGGCTCAAACATAGAAACACCCTCCGGATTAATATTACCCGATACAGCTAAGCCCATACCACCTTGGATCTCAGCTCCTAAGTCAGTAATAATATCACCAAACATATTACAAGTTACTACTACATCAAAATCTTCTGGGTTCCGTACCATCTTCATTGTCATTGCGTCAACTAACATATGGTCACTTTCCACGTCAGGATACTCAGGAGCCATCTCATCAAAAGCACGCTGCCATAAACCATGCGCATAAGTTAATACATTGCGCTTATCACAGACCGTTACTTTTGGATTATCGCTATTCTCCTCGGCATACTCAAAAGCATACTCAATCACACGATCAACACCCTTACGAGTATTAACCATCTCTTGAGTAGCGACCTCATCAGGAGTACCTTTCTTTAAGTTACCGCCAAAGCCAGCGTAGAGACCTTCCGTATTCTCACGCACAACCATAAAGTCAATATCTCCACCCTCTTTACCTTTCAGCGGAGTAAAGTCCTGATCTAATAACTTAATTGGACGTAGATTAATATATTGATCAAAAGTAAAGCGTAAATCGAGTAAGATCCCCTTCTCTAACACACCAGGTTCTACTCTTGGATCTCCGACCGCTCCTAAATAGATCGCATCAAACTTAGCTAACTTATCTTTAGTCTCATCACTAACTAACTCGCCTGTCTCTAAATAATGATCTGCGCCTAAGTTAAAGTACTCAAACTCAAAATCTAAATCATACTTATCAGCTAATGCTTCTAATACTTTCACACCTTCTGCTGTTACCTCTGGCCCAATTCCGTCTCCAGGTATTACTGCAATCTTATCCATTATTCATCGTCCACCTTTCTAGCTACATAATTAATTAAACCGCCGGACTGAATGATCTCCTGCATAAACTCAGGAAATGGTTCTGCTTGATAGACCTCATCCGTCGTTAAGTTCTTAATCTCACCCGATTCTACATCTACTTCTATCTCATCACCTGTTGAGATACCATCGACCGCTGCCTCTGATTCCAAGATAGGTAGACCGATATTGATTGCGTTACGATAAAAGATTCGCGCAAAAGACTTAGCAATTACACAGGAAACTCCCGCAGCCTTAATTGCTAGCGGTGCATGTTCTCGCGAACTACCACAACCGAAGTTCTTTTCAGCAACAATCATATCTCCTGCGCTCATCTTATCGACAAACTCTTCATCTAAATCCTCTAAACAATGCTCAGCTAATGCTTCTGCTTCGGAAGTATTTAGATAACGAGCCGGAATAATTACATCTGTATCTATATCATCACCGTACTTCCAGGCTTGACCTTCTAATCTCATCTACATTACCTCCTTAGGACTAACAATTTCACCTTTAATTGCTGATGCGGCAGCTACTGCTGGATTGGAGAGATAGACTTCACTCTCTGGATGACCCATGCGTCCAACAAAGTTACGATTAGTAGTCGCAATTGCACGCTCACCCTCAGCTAAGATACCCATATGTCCTCCTAAACAAGGACCGCACGTTGGTGTACTTACTGCTGCGCCAGCATCAATAAAGATCTCAATTAGTCCCTCTTTCATCGCCTGCTTATAGATCTCTTGCGTACCAGGGAAGACGATTAACCGCACATTATCTTTAGCTTGCTTACCTTCTAAAACTTGTGCTGCCAATCGTAAATCCTCTAAGCGTCCATTAGTACAAGAACCAATTACCGCTTGATCAATCTT
>JBNJEL010000013.1:0-28570 GCA_051745835.1 Bacillota bacterium | reverse complement strand
GATTGATCAGTTACAGCAGTTAACTTCTCCATCAAAAATACCGATAATAGTTGAAGCTGACGGGGCAGCTTGTCGAGACTTTAAGATACCTAACTATGAAGAACCACTTCTACCGGCTGGTACTGATCTTTTAGTACCGTTAGTAGGGAGTAGAATAGTAGGCAGAGAGCTGACAGCTCAGTACTTACATCGGGTTGAATTATTAAATAAGATTACAGCAGAGTTTAAGATTGGCGATCAGATTACACCACAGTTAATTGTTGATATTTTATGTAGTAGTGTTGGTTATAATCTATTAGCAGAGTTAGAGCAACGAGAAGTTATTCCCATCATTAATCAGGTTGAGAATGAAGAAAGGTATCAATTTGGCGTGGAAGTAGCTAATAGATTGATTGAGCGCGGCGTTAATAAGGTATTATTGACTAAGGTAGAGCATGATCAGCCAATTGTTGAGGTGTTGCAGAAATGATTTCTGGTGTAGTCTTAGCGGCTGGTATGTCAACGCGATTAGATTCTAAACTCCCTAAGCAGTTGCTGCCGTTAGGGGAGCAGGTAGTTGTTGAGCAGGTGGTAGAGCGATTATTGGCTTCGCAGGTAGAAGAAGTGGTTGTTGTTGTTGGGTACCAAGCTAAACAGATTAAGAGTAAGTTGGAGAGTTGGCCGGTTAAGTTAGTTTATAATCCAGATTATAAGTTAGGTCAGAGTACTTCTTTAAGGTTTGGACTTCAAGAACTTAATCCTCAAGCTGATGGCATTCTTTGTATGTTAGCTGATCAGCCGTTAGTGCAGGTTAGCACTTTAAATTACTTAATTAATCAATTTAGGAGAGGTGATAATTTAATCGTTAGACCTAAATATCACAATCAAGTAGGTAATCCGGTTATCTTTGCAGCTCAATTAAAACCAGAGATGATGAATGTCAGTGGTGATCAGGGAGCTAGAGCTTTAATTACGAAGTATCAACACCGTAGTAAGACAGTGGCAGTGGAAGATAAGGGAGTTATCCTTGATGTTGATACTAGAAGTGATTATCGCCAGTTAAAAGAAGAGTTGAATCAAAATTAGTTAATTACTAGGAGATGATGATGGTGTTAGAGAGTATCAAGGAGATTGAGGTAGTTGTACGTGGTGCAGGTGATTTGGCTACAGGAGTAATTTATAATTTATATCAGGCAGGTTTTAGAGTTGTTGCTACTGAAATTGAAAATCCAATGGTAGTTCGTAGAACGGTTTCATTTGCTGAGGCAATTTATCAAGGAAAGTATAGTGTGGAGGATGTAACTGCTCAGCGCATAGAAGATTATACTGAAGTTGAAGCAGTGTGGCAGCAGGATCACTTACCGATAATTGTTGATCCCAAGGCTGAGATTATAGATGAATTAAAGCCGCAGGTTGTTGTTGATGCAACGATGGCTAAGCGCAATTTAGGTACTCAAATAGATGATGCTCCATTAGTAATAGCGTTAGGGCCAGGTTTTAGTGCTGGAGATGATGTTGACGCAGTAATTGAGACTAATCGCGGTCATGACTTGGGACGAATTATTACTTCAGGAAGGGCTGAAGCGAATACAGGAGTACCTGGTAATATAGAAGGTTATACTAGTCAGCGAGTAATTAGAAATTCTACTGCCGGAATATTTACTTCTCCTCATAAGATAGGAGACCGAATTAAGCAAGGTGAAGTCTTTGGTTATGTAGGTGATGAGGTTATTAAGTCTAAATTGACAGGTAGAATTAGAGGTTTATTAAAGACTGAAACTCCGGTTGAGCCTGAGACTAAGTTAGGAGATGTAGACCCTCGTGATAAGACTGATCATTGTTATAAGATTTCTGATAAAGCACGAGCAATTGGTGGAGCAGTAGTTACAGCAATCTTAAGTTTGGGTGATCAGTAATTATGGAGGCGTTAGGATGGAATTAAAGTGGAAGATCTGGTTAGAAGAGAATGAGAATAAGATCTTTGGCGAAGGTCCAAAGGAGTTACTAAGTAAAGTGGATAAGTTAGGTTCGCTGCGACAGGCTGCAGTAGCAATGAATATGTCTTATAGTAAGGCGTGGAATGTGATTAGTATGATTGAAGATAATTTAGGAGTTAAGTTATTAGAGAAACAGGCAGGCGGTAGCAGCGGTGGTGGATCTCAACTGACTCAAGAAGGTCGAGAGATTTTAAACAATTACCGTCAGTTGGAGATAGAAGTCGAAGAGCAATTAGAGAAGATTTTCGCTCAATATTTCTAAGTTTAATAAGTGGTATAAGATAAATTTAATTTCTTTTTAAGCATTCGTTATACTATCTTGCAAATAACGAACTATAATTAAGGTATGGAGGTTGATAATAATGAAGAGGTATCTTAAAGCTATAGCATTATTAGTTATCTTTGGGCTTTTTTTGACTGTGCAGTTAAATTCAGTTGCAGCTGAAACTGATTCATTATTGGTCTATTGCGGGGCTGGATTGAAGAAGCCGATGCAGGAGTTAGGACAGCAGTTTGAAGCTAAGTATGGCATTAAGGTTGATTATCAATTTAATGGCTCGGGGGCTTTATTTAATCAGATAAAGACAGTGCAGTCAGGTGATTTATATATGCCGGGCGATGTTTGGTATCTAGATCAATTAGAAGAGACTAAATATCAGGGAGCTAGTGATTATATCTATCAATCTCAGCCGGTAGCTTATCATACTCCGGTAGTTGTTACACCTAACAGTAATCCAGCAGGAATTAAAGAATTTAATGACTTAGCTAAATCTGACTTAAAGGCTATTTTGGGTGATGAAAGTGTAGCTATTGGTCGTATAACTAAGAAGATATTATCTAAGGTCGATTTTACTGTAGATCCGATAGCTAAGATGGGAACAGTAAATCAAGTAGCAATGACTTTAGCTATGGGACAAGGTGAAGCTGGGATAGTCTGGCGGGCTAATTATGATATTTTTAGTGATCGTTTAAAGATGATTGAGATTCCGCGTGATATTAATGAGATTAAAGATTTATCAATTGCAGTATTAGAGACAAGTAAAGAGCGAGAAGCAGCAGTTAAGTTCATGAACTTTGTTGCATCCCAAGAAGGAAAGGCTGTTTTTGCAGATTATGGTTATAAAACAGTTGAGGAGTAAGATAACAGAAAGTATAGGTGATCACAGATGAAGCTAAATTACTTTAAAGTAGCTGTAATTACTATCTTTATCTTATTTATTGCTTTTTTGCTGACAGTTTTAGTGACACCAATTATTCATATCAAGGGGACAAAGTTAATATCAGTACTACTTAATAATCGTGAGGTCTATTTTGCTTTGACTTTAAGTTTAATTACTTCTTTAATCTCTATTTCAGCAGCAACTGTTATCTCACTACCGGTTGGTTATGTATTAGCGCGGTATGATTTTCCGGGTAAGAAGTTATGTGATATTCTATTAGATCTACCGATTATCTTACCACCGCTGGTAATGGGTCTGAGCCTCTTAATTCTACTAGGCCCTGTTTTTGGTTCTACTTTAAGTAAGCTGGGGATTAACTTTGTCTTCACTCCTTTAGGAGTAGTGATGGCTCAGTTTATGGTTGCTACCCCCTTTACTATTCGTAGTTTCAAAACTGCCTTTGGGGAGATAGACCCTACATTGGAGCGGGCAGCAATGACGCTTGGAGATTCTTACTTTACTGTTTTTAGGCGGATTACCTTACCCTTGGCTAGAAATGGAATTATTTCAGGTATTACTTTAGCTTGGGCACGAGCAATGGGAGAGTTTGGTGCGACAGTGATGTTAGCAGGTGCTACGCGTTTTAAGACTGAGACTCTGCCGATAGCTATCTTCTTAAATATTAATACCGGCAGTTTAGATGTGGCTATTTCGATTGCGTTAATTATGATTATCTTTTCGGTAATTGTGTTGGCGGTATTGAAATTATTTAATCGTGATGTCTATGAATACCAAGAGAATATTTAATTAGGAGGGAACAGAGATGTCATTAGAGGTTAAGATAACCAAGAAGTTGGAGTACTTTACTTTAGAACAGCAATTTATAGTAGATGATGAGATTATTATTCTCTTTGGGCCTTCGGGAGCAGGAAAGAGTACAATTTTAAACTGTATTGCTGGTTTACAGCAGCCTGACAAAGGTGAGATTAAGTTAAATGATAAGCTGCTTTTCTCTACTACAGAGCAGATTGAGCTGCCGCCATTTAAACGCAATATCGGTTATATCTTCCAAGAGTATGCTCTTTTTCCTCATCTAACTGTTAAAGAGAATGTTCGTTATAGTTTAGATAGCAACTGTAAAAGCGGGCAGAATTATCGTTTCAGTATTAAGGAAGTTTTAGATATGTGTCGAATTACGCACTTGCAAGCTCGCTATCCGCAGCAATTATCTGGAGGAGAACGACAGCGGGTGGCTTTAGCGCGGGCTTTAATGAGTGAACCGGAGGTTTTATTGTTAGACGAACCGTTGTCAGCACTTGATTATGATTTAAGATCCCATCTACAAGAAGAGATCAGAGATTTACAACAGACCTGGGAGATACCATTTATCTATGTTACTCATAATCCTAAGGAAGCAGAGTTTCTTGGTGATCGGATTTTAGAGATTAAAGATGGCAGTTTAGATAAGATAGAGACTGTATCAGCTTAAATAATAATTATACAAGGAGTGGTTGGGATGAAATTTATTGAACAGGTTAAAGAAGAGTTTAGAACAATTTTAGAGGAAGAAGAACTATTAGCTAATGAGATTAAGATAGCAGCGCGGGGGTTATCAACTGAGGAAGCAATTGGTAATCCCGATCGTGATGACTTTCCGTTAGTTGAAGGTAATGAGGTGATGATTCAAGCCGAATTTAAAGATCATTATGGACAGGCTTTTACTGATCATCCAGGGAACTTTACCGGTACTCTACAGGATATATTGGATTTAGAGTTAACTACTAATTATCATCGAGCACTACTTATAGCAGCGATTAATGCTGTCTTGCGCTACCTTGGTCTGACAGATAAGACAGTACACTGTAAAGACCAAGAGATGGAAGAGTGTGCTACAGAGACAGTACAGTTGATTAAATCAAAGTCTGGAGTGCAGCAGGTAGGAATTATTGGTTATCAGCCAGCAATAATTAGTAATTTAGTAGCAGAGTTAGGAGCAGAGCGGGTAATGGTGACAGATATTAATCAAGATAAGATTGAGCGTGATGATTTAGCAGCCGAGGTGTGGGATGGTCATCAGTATAATCAGCAGTTAATTGTTGAGAGTGATTTTGTACTTTGTACTGGTTCGACTATTATAAATGGTACTTTTGCTGAGATTTGGGAAGAGTTAAAAAGTTATGAAGATAAGGAGGTTAGATTTTTTGGTAATACTATCTCGGGAGTAGCTAAGTTAATGGATATTCCTCATCTGTGTTACTGTGGTAGATAATTAAAGGATAGTAGAATTTAAGGAGGATAATCTGATGAAGTATAAAAGCATCTTGATTGTGGGATTAATGGTATTACTTGTAGTTGCTGGTTGTAGTTCAAGCAAAGAACCTCAGCAAAAGGATTCACTCTTAGTCTACTGCGGAGCGGGAATTAAGAAACCAATGGAAGAGATAGCTCAGAAGTTTGAAAGTGAATATGGAGTTAAGGTTAATTTTCAGTTTAATGGAGCAGGAGCTTTGTTAAATCAGATTAAGATGTCTAAAAGTGGTGATCTTTATATGCCTGGTGATGTTTACTTTGTTAAGCAGTTAGCAGAGATTAAGTTAGACTCCGGTAAGGACTTTTTGCATACTGATAAAGCAGTTGCTTATCATACACCAGTCTTAGTAACTCCGAAGTCTAATCCAGCAGAAATTGAGGAGTTTGAGGATATAGCACGTTCTGATGTTGAGTTGGCGTTAGGTAAGCAGAGTATGATTGGACGGTTATCTACTAAGATCTTTAAGCAGGCTGGAATTGATGAAGCTAAGCTAAATGTTGTGACACGGTTTGGGACGGTTAATCAGATTACCAATGCTGTTAAGTTAGCAGAGGCTGATGCTGGAATCATCTGGCATGCTAATTATTATGCTAATCGTGATAAGTTGCAATTAATTGAGATACCTAAGCAGTTTAATCAGGTAGTTAATCTTAATCTGGCAGTTTTAGAGTGTTCTGACAATCTTGAGTTAGCAGAAGAATTTATGAATTATGTAGTAGCTGAGAAAGGACAGCAGATATTTACTAATTATGGTTATTATCTAGCTAATTAATTTAGAAGTGGGTGGTCTGAGGTGAAGCGATTTAAGGTGGTTACTGGTTTAATCTTGGCTCTATTAATATTATTCTTATTGAGTTTATTTATAGCTCATTTTTATTTGGTTGATTTAAGTGAGCTGATTCAAATATTAGTTAGTAATCAAGAGGTACATTATGCGCTTTATTTAAGTTTTACTACTTCGATTATAGCTATTGTTGCAGCAGCTATCTGTTCTTTACCTGCTGGCTATTTTATGGCGCGGTATGATTTTAGAGGTAAGAATATCTGTGAATCAATTTT
Source organism: Bacillota bacterium (assembly GCA_051745835.1). GTDB lineage: Bacteria > Bacillota > Halanaerobiia > Halobacteroidales > Acetohalobiaceae > JBNJEL01. The sequence continues at coordinate 22,064 of JBNJEL010000013.1, read as the reverse complement.
GGAGCTGCCGATAGTACTGCCACCGTTAGTGATTGGGTTAAGTCTATTAATTCTTTGTGGCCCAATATTAGGGGATGCTTTAAAACAATTAGGAATTGATTTTGTTTTTACACCATCAGGAGTAGTATTAGCTCAATTTACTGTGGCTTTGCCCTTTGTAATTAATAACTTTCGAACAGCTTTTGGACAGATTGATCCTGCTATTGAACAAGCAGCTATGACCTTAGGTGATACTCCGCTGGAAGTTTTCTATCGGGTGAGCATACCATTAGCTAAAGAAGGATTGATTGCTGGTTTAACTATGGGCTGGGCTAGAGCGATTGGTGCTTTTGGGGCGACAGTTATGTTAGCAGGTTCAACAAAGTTTAAGACCGAGACATTACCAGTAGCTATCTTCTTAAATATCAATACAGGGGATACTGAAGTTGCTACAGCGATAGCCTTGATTATGATTATGTTTGCTGGTTTATTACTCTTGATTTTGAAATTAATTAGTCAACGAAAACTAAAATTTTAGGAAAGGATGATACTAGTGATTAAAAAAGTTCCCGTAGAAGAAGCAATTGGAGAAGTAATTGCCCATGATATGACACAGGTGATTCCAAATGAATTTAAAGGACCTCGTTTTCGTAAGGGAAAGATTATTGAAGAGAGTGATGTTCCAATTTTAAAGCAGATGGGTAAAGAACATATTTATATTGTAGATTTAGATGGTAATCAATTACATGAAGATGAAGCTGCCCAGCGATTATCTCAATTAGTTGATGGTGAACATTTAGATCTAACTACGCCTACTGAAGGAAAGATTTACTTACAAGCTGCTTGTCCGGGACTGCTTAAAATTGATAAAGAATTGCTCTTTGCTGCTAATCGCATTAAGGATATCTTATTAACGGCTGGACATAATAATTCTCCGGTAGCAGCTGGAGAGAATCTAATGAGTGTGCGAGTTAATCCATTAATTATAGATGAGGAGTTAATTCAACAGACAGAGGAGTTATTAGCAGAAGAAGAACTGATTAAATTACTGCCATTTAGTAATCCCCAGGTTGGAATTGTAGTAACTGGTAATGAGGTCTATACAGGTAAGGTAGAAGATGCTTTTGTACCAGCAATGAAGAGAAAGTTTAAACGCTGGGGTGGTCAGTTACTAAATTATACTTATGTTCCTGATGATAAGGAAGCAATTAAAGATGCTATCTGTCAAATGAAAGAGGAAGGAGCAGAGATAATTATTACTAGTGGTGGGATGTCGGTTGATGCTGATGATGTAACATCGCAGGCAATTGCAGCTACCGGTGCTGAAGTGATTCATGATTCAATTCCTGCAGCTCCTGGAAATAAACTGATGACAGCTTATTTAGATGAAGTACCAATTTTAGGTCTGCCGGCAGCAATTATCTTCTATCGAGTTACGGTGCTAGATTTAATTTATCCACGTTTATTAGCCGGAGAGAGAATAAGTAAAGAAGATATTATTAGATTAAGCCACGGCGGGCTCTGTCATCAATGTAACACTTGTCAGTATCCTCACTGTTCTTTTGGTAAAGGTGAGTAGTGAGCGGTTTAGCGATGAAGTTAACTAATAATCGAATAGTTGGGTTAGGATTAACTTTACTGCCTATAATTGCGGTGTTAGGTTCGTTATTTGTAGGCAGATATCCGTTATCTTTTATGGATATAACGAACATACTGCAAGGAGAGCTATTAAATCTTAATGCAGATTATACAGAGATGGCAGCTACAATCTTATTGGAGGTTAGATTGCCGCGTGCTATTTTAGGATCTTTAGTGGGTGGTAGTTTAGCTGTAAGTGGTGCAGCTTTACAGGGGTTATTTCATAATCCACTAGTTGATTCAGGAATGTTAGGTGTTAGTGCTGGAGCAGGTTTAGGAGCAGCAGTAGCTATTGTTTACTTTGATAATCTATTTTTGATCTATCTACTTTCGTTTATCGGCGGTAGTTTGGCGGTTTTTTTAAGTTATTCAATAGCGCAGTTATATGATCAAGCTTCTAATATTATGTTGGTATTGGGAGGAGTGATTGTTTCTTCTGTCTTTGGAGCTTTAATCTCTTTATTAAAGTATTTAGCTGATCCTTTAGAAGAGTTACCATCAATTATATTTTGGTTGATGGGTAGTTTAGCAGCGGCTAATTATCGTGATGTCTTAATTGCTATTATACCGATTACTATTGGTTGTTCAGTAATTATAGCGATACGCTGGCGGATTAATATCTTATCGATGGGAGATCGTGAAGCTAAGTCATTAGGGATCAATACTAAATTAAATAAATTAATCTTAATTTTGGCAGCAACTTTCGCAACGACAGGTGCGGTCTGCGTTAGTGGTACAATTAACTGGGTAGGTCTAGTAATTCCTCATATTGGACGCATCCTGTTTGGGAATGATAATCGAATCTTAATTCCTGCTAGTCTATCTTTAGGAGCTACATTTTTAATTATAATTGATAGTGTTAGTCGAGTTATAACAGGTAGCGAATTACCACTAAGTATTGTAACAGCTTTAATTGGAGGGCCGTTCTATGTCTATTTGCTTAAAAATACTAAGGGGAAGGGCTGGTAGTAGTGTCATTAATTAAAGTCGAGGAGGCGTCCTTTGCTTATCAAGATAAGTTGGTATTACAAGATATTAGTTTTGAGTTACAAGCAGGCGGTATCTTGTCGTTATTAGGCCCTAATGGCTCAGGTAAGTCAACACTACTGGACTGTATTTTGGGATTACAGAAGTTAGACCAAGGTAGAATTCTGATAGCTGGCAGTGAGATTAGTAACTTAAGTGCTTCACAGATAGCTAAACAGATAGCTTATGTACCGCAGATGAGTGAAAAGTTTTTTCCTTATACTGTTTTAGAGATGGTGGCAATGGGGCGAGCAGCTTATACTTCACTTTTTTCTAGTCCTAATAGGGAAGATGTGTTAATTGCTAAAGAGGCTTTAGAGTTAGTAGATATGTTGGATTATGAAGATAGAAGTTATACTCAATTAAGTGGTGGACAGCGTCAATTAGTGATGATTGCGCGTGCATTAGCTCAACAGACACCAATTATAGTGATGGATGAACCAACAGCCCATTTAGACTTTGAACATGAACTGAAAACTTTAGAGATTGTAAGTCGATTAATTAAGGAAGAAGAGTTAACCTTAATTATAGCTACTCATTTTCCTAATCAAGTATTCTACTTTGAAAATCAAGGACTTACTACAACTGTAGTAATGTTAAATAATCAATCAGTAGCTGCAGCTGGGAGATCTGATAAGGTATTAACAGTGGATAATTTAGAGAGAATATTCAATATTAAGGCACAGAAGGTAACTTATCAAGATGAGTTACAAGGTAAAAAGGATTATATTATACCGCTACAGACTGTTAATTAATTCAGGAGGTAAGTAGGATGAAGAAAATAGTTATTTTGTTAGTATTAGTTTTGCTGGGAGCAGTAAGTATTCTAGGAGCAGAATTTAAGATAGAACAGGAAACTAATCTGCCAGCCAAGGTGGAGCGGGTTGGTACTTTATTTTCGGGTTCAGGTTATATTGTAACAATGTTAGGTGCAGGAGATAAGATCGTAGCCGTTAATCGCGGGTTAAAGAAAGATCAGAAGTTAAAAAAGATCAATCCGGCAGTTGCTCAAGCTAGACAGGTGAAGGCTAGTAGGAGCATTAATATTGAAGAGTTAGCTAGAGCTAATCCTGATCTTATATTTGTTCGTCAGTTAATGCTAGAAAATGAGCGTGAAGTACAGAAATTAAACCAATTAGGAATTCCCTATCTGACAACAGATTATAAGAGTATTGATCAACAACAGAAAGTAGTACAAAGGATAGGTAAAGCATTAGGAACTGTAGAGAAAGCTAAAGAGTTTAATCATTATTATAATCAGATTATTGAAATGGTTTCAAAGCGAGTAACTAAGATCCCCCAGCAGGAAAGGGTGAAGGTCTTTCATTCTCTTAAAGAGCCGACTCGAACAGATAATACAGCTAGTTTAGCAACAGAATGGATTAAAGTTGCAGGTGGAATTAATGTTGCGGCTAATAAAGACCTTAAGTTAACTAAGAAGAATAAATACTATGCTAGTTTGGAACAGATCATGAATTGGAATCCAGAGGTAATTATTGTCGATCAAGCGGGGGTAGATGAACAAATTCTAAATAATAATCAATGGTCTTCGTTATCTGCAGTTAAAGATAACAGAGTTTATCAGATTCCAGAAGGTATTTCGCGCTGGGGACATCCTAGTTCAATTGAGACTCCGCTAGCTATTTTATGGTTGGCTAAAGAACTTTATCCGCAGCGGTTTGAAGATACTAATTTAGTAGCGGAAGTCAGAGAGTTTTATCAGCGTTTCTTTGATATTAATTTAACTACTACTGAAGCTAAAGAGATCTTAACTAATTAAGGATGGTGGATTAGAGATGGAGATTATAGTTGGAGTTGATGATACAGATAATTTAGAGAGTTTGGCGACAGGACGATTAACGTTAGAATTAATAGCAGAGTTAGAGGAGGAAGGATTTGCTGAGTGTGAGAGAATTACTCGACATCAGTTACTTTATAGTGCTGATGTACCTTATACCTCCCATAATAGTTCGATGGCTTTTAGAGCAGAGATTAGGGAAGATAATTTAAATAGATTAATCGACTACGGAGCTAATTTTTTAACAGATCGTAGTGCAGAAGGTTCTGACCCAGGTTGGGCAGTTATTGATTTAGAAGCGCTTAATACTAAGGAGAGTAATAAATTAATTAGTTTCGGAAAAGATGCTCAAAAAGAGGTACTTACTAAAGAAGCTGCTTATAATTTAGCTGCAGAATTAGGAGTACATCTCTCTGAACATGGCGGTACTGGCGAAGGAGTTATAGGAGCTTTAGCAGGGACAGGTTTGAGACTAACAGGAAATGATGGACGCTTTCAAGGGCGATTGGAGATTAAAAGTGAAGATGGATTAATTACAGTAGCTAAGTTAAAGGATTATTCCGAGGTAGATTTAGTAAGAAGTTTGGGAGGAAAGAAATTAGCTGATAAAGAGTTAATTCAATTAGATGAAAGAATTAAGACAGTTTTTTTAGATTATAAATCTATTTTATTAGTTAAACCTACTTTAGAAGGGGGAAGTCAAGTAGCTTGGAAGACTTGCTTGCCAGAAGATTTAAGGGATTATTAATTATAGAATTGTATTTTTAGCAATGCACTCTAAATGGTAATAAAGAAGTAATCTTGGGGTAAGGCTATTTTTAACTTAGTAGTTATTTGTAATCGTTATTTGCAAATAACTATAACGAACTTTATTTCAAGGGAGTGGTTACTAAAGAGTATTACTTTGATAATGGTTTAAAATAGCTGAGACTTAGCTTGATAATCTGAAAATGGAGGAGATTAGAAATGGCAAATAGGAGATTAATAATGCTAATCCTAGTATTAATATTAATCTTAATGACAGTAGCAGTAACGGCTCAAGAGAGTAAGCAAGGTAGAGTTGTTGATTTTTTTGGTAATGTGAAGACGGAGAATACTTATGAAGAAATTGATGGTAAGGATAGTAAGAGTTGTACTAATAGTAAGGTTAAATTATTTACATCATTTAATCCGACTGAGCGTGTTGAGTTCTTTACTTGGACTATGGTTAAATATGATTTTAATCTTAATAAAACGCCTAAAAAGAAGACTACTGAGGATATTAAGTTTAATGAATGTTGGTTTAAGATAGACCAAGCAGTAGGTTCTTTAGATCTACAGATTGGTCGGATTGATGAACGATCGGCAAGTGAAGTGCTATATGATAAGTATCGTGAAGAGTTAGTACAGTTTATTTATCAGGGTCAAAAGTTTAGCGGTAAGATTGGACATAATTTTGATCATAGTGATAGCTATACGAAGAAGAATGGTACTGAAGTATCGGCTGATCGCAAAGCAGTAGTAGCAGAATTTTCTGCTAAAGATTTAGGAATTGTTGATTGTGCAACTCTTAATTATATTGATGATAATTTAAAACAGGTTGATGGTTATATGCTTAATTTAGATCGGGATTTTGGTACAGTAGATACTACATTATATTGTGGTCAGACAGAAAGAAAGATTGATCAGCAAGATATAACCGGTAATATTTTAGGTTTGGATTTGTCTGTAGATATCAAGAAAGATTTAACTCTTTCTTTTTTCTATGGACAAGCGGAAAAAGGATTTAAAGCAGAAGATGGTTCTTTATCAGATATTGGTTTGCAAGCTTGTGGTTGTGATGACTATGATGTGATTAAACCAGGATTTTGTTGGAGAGTAAATAGCAAGTTTAATTTAGAAGGTGGCTACGCGTTATATGACACCGACGATAATGGTGAGGATAATTATCTTAATCTAGTAGCTGGTTATAAATTAGCTCCTAAGACTAAATTAGAGGTGGAGTATGAAGGACATAATTATGATAATACTACGCAAGCTGATGAAGAAACTGTCAGCACTTCAGTTAAAGTGAAGTTCTAATTAAAAGAATGCCTGCCTTAATGAAGTTATATTGAGGCAGGCAGATTATAAGGAGAGATTAGAATGCAGAAGATGAAATTAATTGATGATTTAATTAAAGCTGAGAGTCGAAATAGTGCTGCTGTTAAAGATGTAAGAGTAGGAGTAACGTGGACAGGGGTCTGGGGTAAACATTGTGGTTTGGCTAAGACCTATGGAGTGCCGGTAGCACATGGGAATTATACTCAAGACTTAGGTAAGTTAACTAAAAAGAGTACACTTCAATTAGCAGAATATGCTAAGTCGTGGAATTTAATTGAGGCTAGTATTGGTGTGGCAGCGATCAATGCGATGGTTGAGCCTAAGGGAGAAGCCGGGATAAATGCTTTAGATTTAATTGTTGAGTGGGCTAAAAATAAACGAGTGACAATGGTCGGTTCTTTTCCTCGTACGCAAGAGATTAGATCTGCTGCTAGTGATTTTAAGATATTAGAGTTAGATCCGGCTAAATTAAATCCTAAAAAAGGTATTATTCCTGCTACGGCTGCTGATTATTTACTTCCAGTTAGTGATTTAGCGATTATTACTGGTTCTACTTTGATTAATAAATCATTAAGATATCTGCTCGAGTTGACAAGGCGAGGTGATGTATTTACTGTTCTCTTAGGACCGAGCACCTTAATGAGTGAAGTCTTTTTTGATTACGGAGTTAATATGCTGGCTGGGGCAGAGATAATTAAACCAGAACCTATTTTAAATAAGATTAGTCAAAGTGGGGGAATGGTTAATAGTAGAGTCTGTGCAGGAGAGATATTATATCGAGTATTAGAAAGATAGAAAAAGTTTAAGGGGGATTAAAGTGAAAAATAGATGTTGGAATAGAATTTCTGCTTTATTAGTGGTAGTTGCATTAGTAAGTATGATTACAGGATGTACTTTGCAGCCCAAAGAAGAAATTAGTTCAGTAAACAATCAAGCAGTAGAGTCTAGAGTAGTAACTGATATGCTTAATAGAGAGGTGGAGGTTCCGACTAAGGTAGATAAGGTTTTATCTACTTCGCCACCTTCAACGATGCTTATTTACATGTTAGCTCCTGAAAAATTAGGTGGATGGAATTTTAAGCCTAATGGTCGATATATACCAGACAAGTATTACTCTTTACCAGTAGTAGGTGGTTGGTTTGGGAGACAAGGAGGTAATTATGAGGAGTTTTTAGCTTTAGAGCCAGATATAGTGGTTGAAGGATTTACTACGGGTGATAATACAGTAGAAACAATTAAAGAACGTCAACAGAAGTTAGGGCAGGTGCCGATAGTAGGAATTGCTAATACTACTAATCCTCAAGAGTGGGAAGAGCTGATTCAATTTACAGGTGACTTATTAGGTCGAAAAGAAAAGGCTGAGGAATTAATATCTTTCTATCAAGAGGCGGTTAATTATATTGAAGATAGAGTAGAAGATATTCCTCAAGATAAGCGTAAGCGGGTTTATTATGCTGAGAAGAATGGTCTGTTTACTGAACCACAAGGTTCGCGTCATGCACGATTAATTAATCTTTGTGGCGGAGTTAATGTAGCTCAAGTTCCGATTAAGAAAGGTTATGGCATGGCAAAGGTTTCGATTGAAAAGGTAATTAATTGGAATCCTGAAGTAATTATTGTAGGACGCGGTAGTAGTCAGAAGACTTATCAAAAGATCTTATCTGATTCTAAGTGGCAACAACTACAAGCAGTTCAAGAAGAAAGAGTCTACTTAAGACCAACTAATCCATTTTCGTGGCTTGATGGCCCTCCGGGAGTTAATCAGATTATAGGTATTTATTGGTTGGCTAAGAGATTATATCCTAATAGATTTAAAGAGCTGGATTTAAAGAGTAAAATTAAAGAATTTTATGCTAAGTTCTATCATTACCAGCTTAGTGAGCAAGAGGTTAATGATTTGCTGACTAATTAAGAAAGGGGAAGAAAGATGGTAAGTATTAAATTTAAAGATAATTTAAAGTTTCTAATTTTAATGTTAGTTCCGCTGTTGGCTTTTTTGGTATCTCTAACTTTAGGAAGATACTCTATATCTGTTGGTAAAGTTTTAACAATATTGATGGCTAAATTAAGTCAAGCAGAATTAAGTTATTCTCAAGTTATTGAGACCGTTATATTTCAAGTAAGGATTCCTCGAATTATAGTAGGAATGTTAGTGGGGGGAGCCCTATCATCAGCGGGAGCGGTCTATCAAGGGATGTTTCAGAATCCAATGGTCTCTCCTGCTATTTTAGGAGCTTCATCAGGAGCAGGTTTTGGAGCAGCGTTAGGAATTATGATCTCATTAAATACAATAGGAATCCAAATTTCCGCTTTTCTATTTGGGTTGGCAGCTGTTTTACTAACTTATGGGATTAGTAAACAGGTAGGTAAGAGTTTGGATTCAACATTTGTACTTATCTTATCTGGAATCTTAGTGGGAACGGTATTTCAATCATTAATTTCACTACTTAAGTATGTGGCAGATCCTTATGATAAGCTGCCGGCAATTACATTTTGGTTGATGGGGAGCCTATCATCAGTTAGTAATAGTGATCTGCTAATGATATTAATACCATTTTTACTGGGGATAGTGCCACTTTATTTATTACGGTGGAAGTTAAATGTCTTATCATTTGGTGATGAGGAAGCGATGTCGTTAGGCATTAATACTAAAAAGTTAAGGTTAGTAGTAATTGTTGCTTCCACTTTGATGACTTCAGCTTCAGTTTCGATCTGTGGGATGGTAGGCTGGGTTGGGTTAGTAGTTCCTCATTTTGCACGTATGTTAGTAGGTCCTGAGTATAAGAAGTTATTACCAGCTACGCTATTGATGGGCAGTACTTATCTATTGTTAGTCGATAATATTGCTCGTACGGCTGCTAGTGTCGAAATTCCACTAGGGATTTTAACTTCTTTAATCGGAGCTCCATTCTTTATCTTCTTATTATACAGAACAAGGAGAGGGTGGAATTGAGATTAGATATTAAAGAAGTTTCATGTGGGTATCAAAATAAGATTATATTAGAGGATATTTCGTTTACTGTTAATACTGGCGAGATATTATGTATCTTAGGGCCAAATGGAGTAGGTAAGACGACTCTATTTAAAACTATTTTAGGATTTTTAGAGCTTAAGAGTGGGCAGATTTTATTAGATGGTGAAGATATCTTTACTTGGTCGCGTAAAGAGTTTGCTCAGGCGATCGGTTATGTGCCTCAAGGTCATACGCCACCATTTCCTTATCGGGTTAAAGATGTGGTAGTGATGGGGAGAACAGCACATTTAGGTAGCTATTCTTCACCTAGTTATGAGGATAAGAAGTTAGTTGAAGAGATTATGGACTCATTAGAAATTAGCTATCTTAAAGATGATATCTATACTGAAATTAGTGGCGGCGAGAGGCAGTTAGTGCTAATTGCTCGCGCTTTAGCCCAAGAGCCTAAGATTTTAATTATGGATGAACCGACTTCTAATCTAGATTTTGGTAATCAGGTGAAAGTTTTAAAACAGATTAAAGAACTGGCTAATCAAAATATTGGCGTGATTATGACCAGTCACTTTCCTAATCATGCTTTTATGGCTTCGACTAATGTATTGGCAATCGGGGGGAGAAATCAATTTAAGAGTGGAAAGTCTAATCAGGTAGTAACAGAGAAGCTATTAGAAGAAATCTATCAAATTGATGTACAGATAGATAGTTTAGATTCTAAAGTTGATGATGGTGAGCTTAGAGTCTGTGTACCATTAATTAATGACTAAAATTTAATGGGGAGGAAAATTAAATGGATAAAAATTCTGCTCATGATGCAGCTGAGTTTGATCAAGTGGCAGATGATATCTTTAAGAAGGCTTATCCAGTTATGGCTAGACAGGCTATTGAAAGAACTGGAATAAATTCTGGAGTAGCAATTGACCTAGGTTCTGGAGGTGGACATTTTGGTATAGCTGTGGCTAAGCAATCAGATTTAGAGGTCTATCTCTATGATATATCCAAGGAGGCAATTGAGATAGCAAGGCAAAGGGTTGCTCAGGAGGGTCTAACAGATAGGGTGAAGCCAATTAATGGAGATGTTCATGCTATGCCTTTTGTAAATAATAGTGTTGATTTAGTTATTAGTAGAGGTTCACTCTGGTTTTGGGAAGATCAAGTTAAAGCCTTCAAAGAGATATCTAGAATTTTGAAGGCTGAGGGCAAAGCATATGTCGGTGGGGGTTTTGGCAATCGAGAGATTAAAGCTAAGATAGATCAAGAGATGACAAAGAAGTTTGGCCCTGATTGGAAGCCGATTAAGAAGTTTGATACTCCAGAAGAGATGGCTAAGAAGGTAATAAAAGCAGATATAGCTGATGATGATTTTGAGATTACAGTAGATAGTCGTGGGTTTTGGATCTTGATTAGAGGATAAAAAATAAAAGGAGTGGTAATAATGAGTCAAGAGTTTGTGAAGCCCAATCGTGAAGAAATGATAGAGTTACTAAGATCTAAAGTTGAGTTTGAGCGTAGAACAGAGATGGTTAGGTTAGAAGATGTTGTGGGACGAGTAACAGCTAAAGAGATTTATGCTAAGAACACTTTGCCTAATCAACCAACGAGTGCCTTAGATGGAATAGCGGTGCGATTTTCTGATGTAGTAGGAGGAGAAGTTGATACTACGCAGTGGGAGTTAGGGCAAGAATATGTCTTTAGTAATACTGGAGTTGCAATTCCAACAGATTATGATACTGTAATACCAATTGAAAGAGTTGACTTTACTGAAGATGGTAAGTTGCAGGTTGAAAAATTTCCAAGTTATAGAGGAGAAAAAGTTAAATCTCGTGGTTCGATGATGGAAGCGGGAAATTTAATTTTACCTGCTAATTACTTAATTAATCCTTCGCAATTAGGAGTTTTAGCAGCAGGAGGTATTAGAGAACTAGAGGTAATTGCTAAGCCTAAAGTAGCGATTATTCCAACCGGTAATGAGCTTATACCAGCAGGTATTCCTGTTCCTGATGGTAAGAATGTGGAGACTAATAGCCTTGTCTTCAGTGAATTGGTTAAAAAGTGGGGCGGTCAGCCGTTAGCTTATCCAATTATAGACGATGATCCAGAGCAATTATATGATACTCTCTGTCAAGCTTTAAGTGAAGCTGAGATTATTGTTCTTAATGCTGGTTCTTCTAAAGGAGAAGATGATTATGCAGTTGATATCTTAGAACGAGTGGGAGAAGTAATTACCTATCAAGTTGCTCATGGCCCAGCTAAGCCGACTAATTTTACTTTAGCAGATAATAAGCCAATTTTAGGTTTGGTTGGTCCTCCAAGTGGTGCTAAATTAACAGCTAATTGGTATTTGCAGCCGTTAATTAGAAGTTATTTAGGTCAACCTAAATTTAAGCCACAACAGATTAAAGCTCGATTAACTGAAGGTGTTTCTTCTCCAGTAGACTTTGATTTTTATCGTCAAGTAATAGTGACTGAAAAAGATGGGGAGCATCTAGCACGTCCTTTAAATAGAGCTAAGGATTCAAGAATTAATTATGCAGTTAAGGCTAATGGACTTTTATTAATTCCAGGAGGTAAAGAGTTTAAAGTAGGTGAGGTAGTCACGGTAGAGTTACAGAAGTAATTTAAATCAGAATAGATTTCTAAAATAGAGTGAAAAAGTTATCTAATTTTGATATTATGTTAAGTACTAAGTAATAGGTAGGTGTAATAGTGATGATCTATCTTTTAGTATTAATTTTATTAGTTATTTTAGCAGTAATCGATCCTGCTAAAACTAAATTAGGAGTAAAGAAAGGGTTCCAAAAATTGGTGCAGAATTTGCCTGCATTTCTTAACATGATTATCTTAGTAGCAATTTCACTCTATTTTATTTCTGATCAGATGATTATTAAATATCTAGGAGCAGGTAGTGGTTTGACCGGGCTCTTTTTGGCTATTATGTTTGGTTCTATTTCTCTGATGCCTGGATTTATAGCTTTTCCTTTAGCAGGAACACTACTTAATAAAGGAGTTAGTTATACAATTATAGCTGCTTTTACTACTACTTTGATGATGGTAGGGATATTGACTTATCCGCTGGAGAAGAGTTATTTTGGAGTTAAAGTAACTCTTTTGCGTAACTTAATTAGTTTAATAATTGCAATTATTATTTCCCTATTAGTTGGTATATTTTACGGGGAGTTGATAGTGTGAATTATTTAAAAAGGTGTAGTTTGAGTATTCTATTTTTAATTTTTGTTGTAGTCAGTATTAGTGTTAATTATAATCCAGGCGTGGAGGTGTTTTCTAATTTTTTAAATTTTTTAATGACTATGTTAAAGTTTATTCCAGCTGTTTTTATTTTGATTGGTCTTTTTGAAGTGTGGGTAGATCGTAGTGTAATTGAAAAGCATCTGGGAACTGGTTCAAGTATCTTTTCTTATTTATGGGCTATTTTATTAGCTGGAACTACAGTAGGTGGAGTGTATGTAGCCTTTCCTGTAGCTGCTAGTTTGTATCATAAAGGAGCAAGATTAAAGGTGATCTTTACTTACATTGGAGCAGCAGCTGTCTGTAGAATACCTATGACCTTATTTGAAGCTACTTTTGTTGGTTGGAAGTTTACTTTGATTAGATTGCTGATGTCGATTCCACTAATTATTTTAAGCAGTATTTTATTGGAAAAATACTTAATTAATAAAGATTACGAAATTAAATCAATTAATTAAGATAGGACTGATAAGATGAAACATATTCTATTAACTGGTGAGATTAATGTAGGTAAGAGTACGATAATTAATCGGATATTAGCAGATTTAGAGCTAGAGCTTGAAGTAGCTGGTTTTAAAACATTGCCTTATCTAGTAAATGAAAGAGTACAAGGTTATCATATAGTCTCTATGTTAAACCAAGACCAATCCCAATCTCTTTCATTAATTGCAAATAAAGTTGATAATGGATGCCAACCGCTAGTTAAGACTTTTGAAAATAGAGGAGTGAATATTCTTAAGCGATCTTTAACTTCTGATAAGAAAGTAGTACTGATGGATGAATTAGGTTATTTAGAAGCACAGGCTGAAAAGTTTAAACATTATATCTGGGAATGTTTTGAGGCTAACAAATTAGTGCTAGGTGTTATTAAATCGTTAGATTTGGATTATTTGAATGAGATTAGAAGTAGGTCTGATGTAGAGTTAGTAAAGATAACTAAAGAAAATAGAGAAGAAAAGTACATAACTTGTAAAAGAATATTACAACAACAGCTTACTAATTAAGAGTCACCTTTATTGGTGACTCTTATTACTTTATTTATTCTTCGATCTTACCAGCCTTAAATAGCTCTAGGAATATCTTACCAAATTCAGGATCAAATTGAGTACCTAGATTTCTTTTAATTTCCTGGACAGCATCTTGGGGATTGATCGGAGAACGATAAGGTCGATTAGAGGTCATAGCATCATAACTATCAGCAATTGCTACTATTCGTGAACCAACGGGAATATCAGTGCCGCTTAATTGATCAGGATATCCTGTGCCGTCGTATCTTTCATGGTGGTGGCGAACCATCTTAGTAATTGATTTAAACCTTTTAATTGGCGATAGAATTTCCTCGCTCATGATTGGATGCTGTTTAATATGATTATATTCATCATTGGTAAGGCTGTCCGGCTTATTTAAGATGGACTCTTGTGTTCCTACTTTGCCGATATCATGGAGTTTACCGGCTAACTTAATCTTCTTTATTTCAGATTCTACATTATATCTAGATTGAGCTATCTTAGTTGCTATTTTACAGACGCGTAGTGAGTGTCCTTTAGTATAGGAGTCTTTTGCTTCGAGTGTTTTGACAAGACTTGTCATTGAGGAGATAAATAATTGTTGGAGCTGTTTAGTAAGCTGGTCAACTTGTTCTTCTAATTTATGTAGGGAATTGGAGCTTTGTTCTGCAAATTTATCTTGAAAGTTTCTATCAGTTAAAGTCTGTAAAGTACCAATGTAGTTGTTAGAGCTATCTTTAAGCGGTAGATAAGTACTCTTTAAGTATTTATTTTGATCGTGATTATCAATGATAGTAGTAAACTTATCTGTATCATCATTTTGTAGTGCATTTATAATTTGTTTAATTTTCTCTTGATTAGAGTCAGAGTAAAGAGAAAGTATATCTTCTCCTATTACTTCTGTTTGAGAGAGATTCTGTAATTTTTCTGCTGTTTGATTAGCAAAGATAACTTGGTTATTCTGGTCAGTAATAATAATACCTTTAGCTATATTTTCTAATGCTGCTTTAAATAATTGATTATTATTGCTTGGCATAAACGTTCACTCCTTTTGATTGCAGGAAACTACTAGACTATAACTTCTTGATTAGAGTAGACTATCCTTCTTACTAATTAAAAATATCCAAAAAAATGTCGAATTATATGGTAAAGTGTAGTTTCTATTGAAAATAATTTAAGATAAAGGCAGGAGATTTAATAATTGATTCTTAATTTAATATAAATACAAGATTTGAAGTTGTTAATACTAGAGATGGGCATTACTATTATAGAGGTGGTATAAAATGGCAGGTAGAAGACCTAAAGTGGGATTGGCTTTAGGAGCAGGAGCAGCTAAAGGAGCAGCACATATTGGAGTTTTACAGGTATTAAAAGAGTCGGAGATCAATATAGATTATTTAGCGGGGACTAGTGCGGGGAGTATGATTGGTGGATTTTATGCAGCAGGGATAGACCTTTATCGTTTAGAGCGTTTAGCTTGTCAATTGGATTGGGATGTACTGACTGATTTGACTATGCCGCGTCAAGGTTTGATAGCAGGTAGAAAGGTGAAGGAATTTGTACAGTTATTGACTCAAAATAAGCACTTTTCGGAACTTGAAATTCCCTTTGCTGCTGTAGCAGTTAATATTAAAGAGAGCCGAGAAGTAGTCTTAACCGAAGGATTAGTAGCAGATGCAATTAGAGCTAGTACTTCAATTCCCGGGATCTATGTTCCTTATAAACTTGATGGAAAATTATTAGTTGATGGAGCAGTGCTTAATCGTGTACCGACCGATGTAGTTAAAGATCTAGGTGCGGAGATTAAGATTGGGGTAGATGTAGGATATAATCCTCGCGGTCAGATTAATGAAGTCAATAATATCTTTGATGTAATCTTAACTTCTTTAAGAATTATGGAGCAGGAGGTATTTGAGAAGCGTTATATAGAAGCAGATGTTTTGATTAGACCGCAGATAGAACATGTAGCTCCGCAGGATTTAGATAGTGCTGAAGAATGTATAGCAGCGGGGCGTGAAGCAGCTAATCAAGCATTACCTAAAATTAAAGATATAATTGAAAGGTGGAAGGCTTAATGTTTACTGAAAAGAGAGAAAAGTTAAAACGCACATTAGCAGTTGGATTAGTAATCTTATTAGGTATTTTATTTTTAACGATTTGGCCTACTGATTATTACGTAGAGTCTCCTGGATTAGCTAAAGAGTTATCTACATTAGTAGAAGTAGAGGAAAGTAAGTTAGCTGCACGGCAAATAGCAGGAAAATTTAGATTAACAGCTGTTTCGTTAGAGCCAGCTAGTTTGCTTGACTATTACTATTATTCTTTAGTTGAGAGTGATAGGGTGAATTTAGTACCACTTAAAGATAGTTTACCAAAAGGAGTAGAACCACAGGAGTACTTTGAGATGATGCAGGAAGTGATGAAAGAGAGCCAACTTAAAGCTAAAGCTGTAGCTTTAAAACAGGCTGGTTATCAACCACAGATTACCGGTCAAGGAGCAGAAGTAAATAAAATTTTGGCTGTTAGTAATGCTCAAGGTAAGCTCAAAGCAGGCGATATTATTACTCGTATTAATGATAAAGAGGTTGAATTAGTAGTAGATTTAATTAATGAAATTAGAGCTCAAGATATTGGTAGTGAAGTTAGTGTAACAGTTAAGCGTGATAGTAAACTTAAGAAGTATCAGATTAAAACTAAAGAGTTGGAGAACAATCCTAATCAAGCTTCATTAGGGATCTTAATTTCGTCTTATCAGCGTTCTTATCAATTTCCAATTGAGATTAAGATTAAGTCAGGTAAGATTGGTGGGCCATCTGCTGGATTAATGTTTACTTTAGAGATTTTGAATCGTTTAACACCGACCGACTTAACTTATGGTCGAGATATAGCTGGAACGGGAACTATTGCTTTAGATGGTAGTGTAGGAGAGATTAGCGGTGTTAAACAGAAAGTATTAGCAGCTGAGAAGCAAGGGGTTGATATCTTCTTAGCTCCAGCAAAAAATTATCAGGCTGCTAGAGAGGTTGCTACCAAGTTAGATGTAGTTAAAGTTGGTAATATTGATGATGCACTAGAGTTTCTTACTTCTTTAGAATAACTGGCGGTCTATAATCTTGACCGCTAATCTGTAGCTGAGGATTATTATAGGCTAAAGAATATAGATTGGTAGCTCGTACTTCCATAGCTAACATCTCTTCACTTAAAGTTGTAGGAGGATAATTACTACGGTAGTGGTTAGAGACTTTGCTGATTACAGGTGTAATACTTTGTTTATTAATTAATGAAAGTAGTTGTTGTCCTTGTTGGTTAAAACCTAACACTCTTAGGTATTGAGGGCCCCCGCTTTGGTCAAACTTATGGAGCAGTTTTTGGTTTAGATCTAATAAGAACTGGAGTAGAATACGTTGGATTCTAGTTTGGGTAAAGCGTTTAGTCTTAATTTTATTAATTAATTCTGTTAGACAGGCTGTGTTATTAGCAGCCTCTTTGATTCTGTTTTCGAGTCCTCCAGTTACATCTTCGATAGCGGTTAATTGGGAGCTGGTAGTACGTCTTAATAAGGTTAATAGGGGTAGAGTGAAGTCTTGTAAAGCAATTGGAGTTCTACCTTCTTTTTGAGCTTGTAGTAGAAGATTATAAGTATAATCAGGAATGCTATTTTTTACACTAGATAGTGAGCGGTTACTTAATAATGAGTTACGAATAGCAGTAGCGCTGGCAATCTGTCCCTTAATTGTGGTTTGGTGATAATCAGCTCCACAGCGTTTGATTGTTAGCGGTTTGATTTTACTTTTAGTTCTCACTAATGCTTTGATATATTCAATGCCGAGGATATTGTTGGGATTACTAATAATTTCTGCTAGTTGTGAATGATCAAATGTAGTTTCAGTTTCTAAGAAATACTTTTGTAATGCTTGAGCTCGGGCTTGAGGAAAAGATGAACCATCATCTAGCTGTGCTTGAATTAATTGAGAAAGTTGAGGCGGCTCTGTTGCTAATACTTCTCCAATCTCACGTAGCGGAGCTATCTTACCTATTTCGCTGCCGAAGATAAGATTATCTACTACTTCTGTCTTGTTTAATAGCTCTATAGCTCCGTAAGCAAAGTGTTCGGCACTGCGCAGGGCATAAACTAGTGGTAATTCTAAGATCAGATCAACTCCTGCTTTCAGAGCCATCTTCGTTCTACTCCATTTATCGATTATAGCAGGTTTACCTCGCTGGACGAAATTACCACTCATTACCGCAATTACTGCATCAGCTTGGCTTAGTTGTGATGATTGCTGTAAATGATAGAGATGACCATTATGGAAAGGGTTATACTCCACTATAATACCTGCGACCTTCATTAGCAAATCTCCTCCTAGTTAGATAATTAAGACCTCTAATTTACTTTTCTAGATTGAGATTTATAATCCTTCAATACCGAAATTACTAAATTGTTATTAAATTTTGAAAATATAATCTTTGACTTAATTGCACAAAAAACAAGGGAAAGACATATATAATGTAGTAATAATTAAGTGAAGAAAGTTACTAAATAAATTTTAAATAAATAATATTTACAAGTTAAGGAGGATTGAGTAATGGGATTTGAAGCAGAGATTAAGGCACAGGCGAAGTCAGAAGATAAGACGATAGTCTTGTCAGAGGGAACAGAACGACGTACAATTAAGGCTGCTCCCAGGATTGTAAATGAAGAGCTAGCCAATGTTATTTTACTTGGCGATAAGTCTCAAATAGATCAGTTAGCTCAAGAGGAAGGAGTAGATATTTCAGCAGTTGAAGTAATTAATCCTGCTGAGTTTGATAATTTAGATGATTTTGGTAATACTTATTATAAATTAAGAAAACACAAGGGGATTTCAGAATCTGAAGCAGTAGAAAAAGTTCAAACACCGTTGAATTTTGGGGCAATGTTAGTTAAGAAAGGTTTAGCTGATGGTTTGGTAGCAGGAGCAGAGAATGCTACTGCTAATGTTTTAAGAGCTGTAATTAAAATATTAGGTACTGCTGATGATGTTTCAATTATTTCAGGTTCATTCTTAATGGTAATTCCTGATTGTGAATATGGAGCAGAAGGTAAGATCTTATTTGCTGATAGTGGAGTTAATCCTGAAGGTAGTGCTGAAGACTTAGCGGAGATTGCTATTGCTTCTGCCGAAAATTTTGCTAGTCTAACTGGCGAAGAACCTAAGGTAGCAATGCTATCCTTCTCTACTAAAGGAAGTGCTCAGCATCCATCTGCAGAGAAAATGGAGCAGGCTGCTAAGATCTGTCAACAGAAAGCTCCAGATCTAAAAGTAGATGGTGAGCTACAGGCTGATGCTGCTTTAGTGCCTGAAATTGCTGACCGTAAAGCTCCGGGAAGTAATTTAGGTGGGGAGGCAAATGTATTAATCTTTCCTGATCTGAATTCGGGTAATATCAGTTATAAGTTAGTACAGAGATTAGCTAATGCTAATGCCTATGGACCGTTAATTCAAGGTGCAGCACTACCAGCTAATGATTTATCTCGGGGATGTAGTGTTGAAGATATAGTAATGGTTAGTGCTATTACGGCAGTTCAATCAATTTATAAAGATAATTAATTAAATGAATCAAAGAAGATAAGGAGGATGTTAAAAATGAAGATTTTAGTTTTAAATTGCGGAAGTTCATCACTAAAGTATCAATTAATTGACATGGATGGTGAAATAGTTTTAGCTAAGGGACTAGTAGATAGAATTGGAATTGATAATTCTGTCTTAGAACATGAGCCGATGAATCAAGAAGAAGTAGAGATTAAAGATGAGATTAGTGATCACAATGTAGCGATTAAGATGGTGATTGATGCTTTATTAGACCAAGAGCACGGAGTTATTGATGATATGGATGAGATTCATGCTGTGGGTCATCGTATTGTTCACGGCGGCGAGCAGTTCTCGGAATCGGTTTTAATTGATGATGAGGTCTATGAGGGAATTGAAGATGTTAAAGATTTAGCTCCCCTACATAATCCAGCTAACCTATTAGGGGTTAGAGTTAGTCGCGAATTAATGCCTGAAACTCCTGATGTAGCTGTCTTCGATACTGCTTTCCACCAGTCAATGCCGGAGACTTCTTATGTTTATGCGTTACCTTATGAATGGTATGAAGAACATCAAGTACGTCGTTATGGTTTCCACGGTACTTCTCATAAGTATGTAACCCAAAGAGCTGCCGAGATGTTAGATAAATCAGTAGAAGACTTAAAAGTAATTAGCTGTCATTTAGGAAATGGAGCTAGTGTAGCTGCTATTGATGGAGGTCAAGTAATAGATACCAGCATGGGCTTAACTCCACTAGAAGGTTTAGTAATGGGAACTCGTTGTGGTGATATTGATCCAGCTATTATTCCATTTATGATGGAAAAGGAAGACTTAGAAGCTGATGAGATTAATGAGATTCTAAACGAAGAGAGCGGTATGTATGGTATCTCTAAGGTTAGCAGAGATTTTAGAGATATAGAAGATGCTGCAGCAGAAGGACATGAGAAAGCTCAATTAGCTGTTGATGTTTATTGTCAACGAGTGAAGAAGTATATTGGAGCTTATACTGCTGAATTAGGCGGTCTAGATGTAATTATCTTTACTGCTGGAGCTGGTGAGAATGGTAGTGAAGTTAGAGAACAGATCTTAACTGGATTAGAGTATTTAGGTATCGAAGTTGATCAGGATAAGAATAGTGTGCGCGGTGAAGAACAGATAATTAGTAGTACTGATTCTGATGTGACAGCGATGGTAGTACCAACTAATGAAGAATTAATGATTGCTCGCGATACAGAGCGAATAGTAGCTCAGTAGGGTAAAAATCACCGCTAACTCTTGACAAGATAATAGCTCTTGTATTATAATTAGTATGGTCAATCATGAGGTGAATTATAATGAAAATTAATGTAACCGATATTAGAGAAGACCTAGGTGCTTTTAAAGAGATTAATTTAGAACAGGAATTTGACGATATTAAGTCGCAAGGGCATGAATTTAAGGTAGTTGAACCAGCTGAAATTAATTTACAGGTATTTAATACGGATGAATCGTTCTTAGTTACAGGCAGTATTGACTTGAAATTTGAGGTGGCTTGTAGTAGATGTTTAGATAAGTTTGAGTTGCCGCTAACTGTTAAGCTTGAGGAAGAAATAGATAGAGAAGATGTAGAGATGATCAATAACCAGAGCATGATTGATATTACTAAAGAGATTGATGATAATGTGATGGTTTCTCTGCCGATGAAACCTGTCTGTGATGATGATTGTGCCGGTTTATGTTCTAACTGTGGTCAGAATTTAAATGAAGCTGATTGTGAATGTTTTATGCATACAGTTGATCCTAGATTAGCTAAGTTAGAGAAATTATTAGATTAAATATTAGTTATATAGTTTGTTAGCGGTTCAAAGGAGGTGTTAGGAATGGCTGTACCAAAGCAACGGACGTCGAAGAGTAGAAAGCGTAAGCGTAGAACACATTGGAAATTAAATGCTCCTAATTTAGTAGAGTGTCAACAATGTGGTGAATTTAAGCTTTCTCATAGAGTATGTGGTGAATGTGGTTACTATAAGGGAGAGGCTGTTAAATAGAATAAGTGATCTTAAGTTTAAAAGTTCAGGGGTTATCTCCTGGACTTTTAATTTTTTGAAATTACTTGAATCTTAATTAACTTTAATATATAATATCAACTGTAAAAATTAGTATCTGGTCTTAATACTAGATATAAACTAGGTGATAAAATGAGTGTTAAATTGTCCAAACAAGAACGGCAGAGGGCATTACAAGAGAAGATTAAAGAAGACCCTTTCTTAATAGATCGTGAGTTAGCTGACATCTTTAATGTCAGTATTCAGACTATTAGATTAGATAGAATGGAATTAGGAATTCCTGAGGTGCGCAAGAGGGTTAAAAATTTAGCTAAAGAAGCTTACCCTAAGGTTAAATCTGTTAATAATTCCGAAATTATTGGTGAATTAATAGATGTGCAACTAAATTGTTCAGCTGTATCCATCTTACAGACTAATGAAGCAATGGGATTAGAAGAGAGTAAGATTGTAAGAGGACATCATATCTTTGCTCAAGCTAATTCATTAGCTGTAGCTATTATTGATACTGATTTAGCGCTAACTGGCTCTACTGAGACCAAATTTGAGCGTCCAGTTTATGTAGGAGAGAGATTAATAGCTAAAGCTAAGGTACATAGTAGAGATGAAGATAAGTTTAAAATTCGTGTAATTACTACAGTCAAAGAGGAAAAGGTCTTTACTGGAGAATTTGTTATCTTTTCTGAAGCGAAGTTTAGTAGGGAG
>JBNJEL010000012.1:0-28865 GCA_051745835.1 Bacillota bacterium | reverse complement strand
ATTTCGAACACAGCAGTTAAGTCCTCCAGCGTCGATGGTACTATAGGGGAGTCCCTATGGGAGAGTAGGTCGCTGCCGGATCCTTTTTTCTAATATATTGTTAAGGCTTTCGATTATTATAATCGAAAGCCTTTTTTTATTATCTATAGTTATGTTAATAAATTGTGGATAATGTGAATAGATAGAGTAGTAATAGTGTAAGTATTAGTTGTAATATTAAATTTAAAGAGGAACTAATTTATATTTGTTGAATTAATATCAAATATAAGGGTAATTTTAAATGTGGGTTAAGAGGTGGAAATTAAAATGAATGGTGTTGAAAATATTAATTTTTTAATTGCTTTTGGAGCAGGAGTAATCTCTTTTATTTCTCCTTGTGTATTACCGTTAATTCCTACCTACATAACATATTTGTCCGGAGTATCTAGCAAAGAAATTAATGATGATTATCGAATTAAAAAAAGATTATTTTTAAATTCAGCTATGTTTATTTTTGGTTTTTCACTGGTCTTTACTTTATTAGGATTATCTGCTACTTTTATCGGGCAGGTATTATTAGAAAATCAATCTCTATTAAGAAAGATAGGCGGCGTGATTATTATTATCTTTGGATTACAGATGATAGGTTTAATTAATCTTTCATTTCTACAGCAAGAGAAGAAATTTGATTATCAACCCCAACAGATTACAGCAATTAATTCTTTTCTATTAGGAATATCTTTTTCTTTTGGTTGGACACCTTGTATTGGCCCAATACTATCTACAATCTTAATCTATGCTAGTTCTAGTCAGACATTACTAGTAGGTGCTGGTTTATTAGTAGCTTATTCTTTAGGTTTAGCTTTACCGTTTTTATTAGTTTCACTTTTTATCAGTCATTTAATTAAATATTTTTCTAAATTTAATCAATATTTAGATAAGGTTAGAATTATTAGTGGTATTTTATTAATAATTATGGGAGTTTTAGTTTATTTAGATTCATTTCAGTGGTTATCACAGCTTTAAGGGGGGGAGTAAATGAAATTCAGTAAGCAATTAAAGTTAGTAATTTTATTTATCTTAGTAGTGAGTCTATTAGTATTAGCTGGATGTAGTTTTAATAAGCGAAATGCTAATCAAAGTCAAGATAGACCGGTGAAAGCAAAGGTTGATTTTAAAGCACCTAATTTCACGTTACCTACACTAAAGCAAAAGCAAATTAATCTATCTGACTATAAAGATCGAGTAATCTTGATTAATTTTTGGGCTACCTGGTGTCCACCGTGTCGAGCAGAGATGCCTTATATTCAACAATTAAATGAAGAGATGTCCGATAAAGTTAAAATATTAGCTATTAATGTCAGAGAAAAACCAACCCAAGTCAAAGAATTTATAAAAAAGAATAATTATAACTTTACAATTTTAATGGATCAAGAAGCTGAAGTGGCTAATAAGTACTTAGTAAGAGGAGTTCCTAAAACAATAGTGATTAATCGTAACGGGATTATTAAAGGTGAACATGTAGGGAGTATGAATTTAGAACAGATGAAGAGTTTGATTAATCAAGCATTATAATTGTTAAATTTTAATTTAGAATCATTAATAATTAAGTAACTGTAGGAGGTATAAAGATGAATTTCAGCATCAAGAAAATGACTGTATCTATAATATTGAGTGTTTTTATTATTTTATTGTTGGTTGGAGTTGTAGGTTTTTTAATAATTAGTATTTTTAGTGGTGGATCTCAGGTAGCCGAAGAGAATATTGCTGTTATTAATGTTAGTGGAGCTATTACAGCTGGTAGTAGTCAACAAGGTTTTGTAGGTCAATCATCTGCTAGTTCCACAGATATTATTAAACAGATTAAGCAAGCTAAGGAGAATGATAAGGTTCAAGCATTGTTATTAAGAATTAATAGTCCAGGTGGCAGTTCAGCTGCTTCAGATGAGATTTATCGTGAACTAAAGAAATTCAAAGAAAGTGAGAAACCATTAGTAGTTTCTATGGCTGATATTGCAGCTTCAGGTGGGTACTATATTTCAGCTATTGCTGATCAGATTTTTGCTAATCCATCGACTATTACGGGTAGTATTGGAGTAGTAATGCAGTTTAAGAATCTTCAAGAGTTATATAATAAGCTTGGTGTAGATACAATTACTTTTAAAAGTGGTTCCTATAAAGATACTGGCAATCCTAATCGTAAATTAACTAATAAAGAAAAAGAGATGTTAGAAGAGATGGTGGATAGTGTTTATCAAGAGTTTTTAACAGCTGTTGTGGAAGGACGAGATATGTCTAAAAATAAGGTTGAACAGTTAGCCGACGGTAGAATCTATACTGGACGACAAGCTAAAAAATTAGGACTTGTAGATCAGCTTGGTACTTTCTATGATGCTGTAACTAGCGCAGCTAAATTAGCTAACATAGACCAAGATGCCAATTTAATCTATTATAATCGGCCTTCACCATTAGAGAAAATGTTAGGCTCGGTTAATAAATTAGTAAGATTATTAGCTACTAATTTAGGACTTGAAGTAGAGAATTCCCCGGCACTACATTACCGTTTATTAGAGGAACAGAAGATGGATAATTTACAATTAGAATATTAAAAGAGTTAGATTAATTACTAAAAAGCCGGAATACTTGCAATTTATAAGTTCATTCGGTATAATATTTACTGAGTGTGATTTTTTATTAATAGTAATTAAATTTAAGTTAAAACTAGGTCGGCTTGATGAGATAATTTAACCGTCCCTAGTAATCTGCAATGGATTGTTAGGCGGCGGTTTTTTATTTTAATCTAATTTAAAGTTATGATAGCTAACTAAAAGGAGGAGCTGTAAATGTTAGATCTAAAATTTGTGCGAGAGAATATAGATTTGATTAAGCAGTCTTTAGAACAGAGAAATACTGATGCAGCTTTAGATGAGTTTAAAGAGTATGATCAGCGGCGTAGAGATGCACTTTATGAAGTAGAGCAGCTTAAGCATCAACGGAATGAAACTTCAGAAAAGATTGGTGAATTAAAGCGTAATGGCAAGGATGCTTCTGAATTGATAGCTGAGATGAGAGAGGTATCATCTAAGATAGATGAGTTGGATGAAATTGTATCAGAGTGTGAGGAGAGAATTAATGAGATTTTATTAACAATTCCTAATATACCACATAAAGATGTTCCGGTAGGGGATGATGAAGAGGATAATGTAGTAGCTTGGCAGTGGAGCGAACCACGAGATTTTGAGTTTGAGCCACAGCCCCATTGGGATCTTGGTGAAGAATTAGATATTTTAGATTTTGAGCGTGGAGCTAAAGTTTCTGGATCACGTTTTACTTTTTTAAAAGGGTTAGGAGCTAGATTAGAGAGAGCTTTGATTAACTTTATGTTAGATTTACATACTACAGAACATGGTTACCAAGAAGTTTTTCCGCCATTTATGGTACGAGAGGATAGTATGATTGGTACTGGTCAACTGCCTAAATTTGAGGATGATGCTTTTAAAGTTGAAAATTCGGATCATTACTTAATTCCTACTGCTGAAGTACCAATTACTAATATGTATCGAGAAGAAATTTTATCGCCTACAGAGTTACCAATTTATAATGTAGCTTATAGTGCTTGTTTTAGAGCAGAAGCTGGAGCTCATGGTCGAGATACAAGAGGAATAATTAGATTACATCAATTCAATAAGGTAGAGTTAGTTAAGTTTGTTGCTCCAGATGATTCATATGAGGAGCATGAGAAGTTAGTTAAAGATGCAGAGACTATTTTACAGAAGTTAGGTTTACCTTATAGAGTTATGAATATGTGTACAGGTGACTTAGGTTTTACTGCTGCTAAGAAGTATGATATTGAGGTGTGGTTTCCTAGTTATAATACTTATCGAGAGATATCTTCTTGTAGTAACTTTGAAGATTTCCAAGCACGTAGAGCCGGAATTAGATATCGTCCAGAGGAGAATGCGAAAGCAGAGTTTGTGCATACAATTAATGGTTCAGGATTAGCTATTGGTAGAACAGTTGCTGCTATTTTAGAGAATTATCAGCAAGAGGATGGCTCAGTAGTTATTCCTGAAGCTTTATGTTCCTATATGGGAGGAGTAGAGAAAATCACTCCTAAGAATTAAGGTATATAATAAATTTTATCGGGAAATTTGTTGACAATTTTCAAAAGCTGTGTTATACTTTTCTATGCGTTAACTGGAGGGATGACCGAACGGCAAGGGACCAGACTTGAAATCTGGTGAAGGCGAAAGCTGTCTGGGTTCGAATCCCAGTCCCTCCGCCATAAGTGGAGAAGTACCCAAGTCAGGTTGAAGGGGACGGTTTGCTAAATCGTTAGGTCGCTATTTAAGCGGCGCGAGGGTTCGAATCCCTCCTTCTCCGCCATTAATTTAATTAGGTAAGTAGCGCTTGGCAATGATGATCCTCCGATGAGGATTTTTTAATTTGTTAGCAGTGTTTATAGATATTAGAAGTCAATTTTAAGAAATAAAGTTTGACAATTAAATATTATTGTAGTATAATTTATGAGTGAGTTCTTATGGAGGGATGACCGAATGGCAAGGGGCCAGACTTGAAATCTGGTGAAGGCGAAAGCTGTCTGGGTTCGAATCCCAGTCCCTCCGCCATAAGTGGAGAAGTACCCAAGTCAGGTTGAAGGGGACGGTTTGCTAAATCGTTAGGTCGCTATTTAAGCGGCGCGAGGGTTCAAATCCCTCCTTCTCCGCCATTGTGCGCCCGTAGCTCAACTGGATAGAGTAACTGACTACGAATCAGGAGGTTGGAGGTTCGACTCCTCCCGGGCGCGCCACTTTAATTTTAATTTAGGTGATAGAGTGCAGCATAGTGATGATTATTATATGCAGTTAGCTTTAGAAGAAGCAAAAAGAGCTTATCAGAAAGCTGAAGTACCAATAGGGGCAGTAATTGTTGACTCTACAGGTCAGGTATTAGCTGCTAGTCATAATTTAAGAGAAGAATTAGCTGACCCAACAGCTCATGCTGAAGTATTAGCAATCAGAGAAGCAGCTGAAAGCTTAGGAGATTGGCGTTTATACGATTGTACTATCTACGTTACTATTGAACCTTGTATTATGTGTGTAGGAGCTTTAATTCAGTCACGAGTTAGTAAAGTTGTTTATGGAGCTGCTGATACTAAAGGTGGTGCTGTAGATTCAGTACTCAAGTTGGCTAATTTCAAGAAATTTAACCACCAGTTAGAAGTTGAATCTGGTGTTTTGGAGTCTGAATGTAGAAATTTAATGAAAAGTTTCTTTGCTGAATTAAGAGAAAATAAATTAACTGAAGCTTAATATAAAATTTTGATCTAAATTATGAGGAGAGATGTCCGAGTCTGGTTTAAGGAGCTCGCCTGGAAAGCGAGTAGACGGTTCACACTGTCTCGAGGGTTCGAATCCCTCTCTCTCCGCCAGTAAGTAAATAAGAGGATTTATTCCTTAATATAAATTTGTCGTGCTAGACGGGGTGGTAGCGGTGCCCTGTAACCCGCAAACCGCTATAGCGGGGTTGACGTCTACCTGAGCATATTCCTTTTTGAGGTCAGGCTTAAATAAGTGGCGTTGAAGGTCGGGTCCTACGCAACGGGAGTTTATGAATCCCGTCAGGCTCGGAAGAGAGCAGCGGTAAGTAAATCTTCCCGTGTGCCGTAGGGTTACCTGACTGGAGCCAACTGTTTAAGTAACGCTTAAAGAGGAATGTGCGAGGGTAGATGCACGACATATTTTTATATTTATTACTCTTAATTATTCTATCCTTGAGAATTACATACATAGTCGTTAGATTAATTAGAATCAGATTTAATTTATAAGGTGAGGAATAAAATGAGTTATTTATCGCTATATCGTAAGTGGCGTCCGTTAGAATTTGATGATATTGTAGGTCAAAATAGTGTAACTAAGACTTTACAGAATGCTATTAAATTAGATAGAATAGCTCATGCTTACTTATTTTGTGGGCCGCGAGGTACAGGTAAGACGAGTACAGCTAAAGTCTTTGCTAAATCATTAAACTGTTCTCAAGGACCAACTATTAATCCTTGTCATGAATGTGAAGCATGTCAGAAAATAGAGGATAATAATTCAATTGATGTTATTGAAATAGATGCTGCTTCTAATCGTGGTATTGATGAGATTCGAAAGTTGCGCGAAAAAGTAAAGTTCTTTCCTACTGAAGGTAATTATAAGATCTATATTATAGATGAAGCACATATGTTAACTAAAGAAGCCTTTAACGCTTTACTTAAGACTTTAGAAGAGCCTCCGGAGTATGTAATCTTTATTTTAGCTACTACTGAACCCCATTCTTTATTACCAACTATTCTTTCTCGTTGTCAAAGATTTGATTTTAGTCGTTTATCTATTCAAAATTTAGAAGAACGTTTAAATTTTATAGCTCAGCAAGAAGAGATAGAACTAAGTACTGAAGCTGCTTTATCTATTGCTAAGAATGCTGAAGGTGGCATGAGAGACGCTATTAGTCTCTTAGATCAGGTTATTTCTTATAGCGGTGCTGAGATTACTAATGAAGATGTAGCAGCGGTATTAGGTTTAGTAGAACAGGAAGCCTTATCCGAAGTTGTTACAGCAATTATTAATCAAGACATAGATCAAGGATTACAGTTAGTTAATCAGATTATAAATCAAGGTAAAGATATCCAACAGTTTGTTAATGCATTGATTAATCATTTTCGTAATTTATTAATTAATAAACAGTGCCAAAGTGCTGAAAAGTTAATAGAACTTCCTGCTGATCGATTAGCCGAGCTTCAAGAACAAGCAAAGCAGTTAACTACTAGTCAATTATTAAGATTGATTAATATTTTAGTTAAGCTCGAGAATGATCTAAAGGAGAGTAGTTATGCTCAAGTCTTATTAGAGATGGGTATCATTAAGCTAATTAAGTCTGAACATGATACTTCTAAGGAAAAAGATCTAGTTCCAGCAGATCAGATAATTGAGCAATCGAGTAAATCAGAAGAAAAATCTGAAACAAGGAATGTGAAATCTGAAGTA
Source organism: Bacillota bacterium (assembly GCA_051745835.1). Lineage (GTDB taxonomy): Bacteria > Bacillota > Halanaerobiia > Halobacteroidales > Acetohalobiaceae > JBNJEL01. The sequence continues at coordinate 21,855 of JBNJEL010000012.1, read as the reverse complement.
CAAGTAAGTAATCAAAGTAAAGTTGAAACTAATTCAGATGAAAGTAAGCAAATTAAAGATAATAAGAGTGCTAATCAAACTGATACTTCAAATGAAGCTATTAGTACTAGTAATAATTTAAATGAACAATTAACATTTAATGAATTGAAGAATCGCTGGCAAGAGATCTTAAATTATTTACGTAAGAATGAAGCACCGACTTATGCTGTTTTAGTAGAAGGACGTTTAGCTGATTTAGAGAATAATAATATAATAGTGGAGTTTGCTGAGAAGAATCGCTTTCATAAGGAAAGTGTTGAACGTAAAGCAGGAGTTATCACTGAGGTAATAGAAGAAGTATTAGGAGTTAAGTTACAGCTTAATACAGTCTTTGCTGGTAGTAATAATTATAGTAATTCAAATCATAGTAATAGCAGTAATAAAAGTGATAATCAAGAAGTTAGTGAGCAAAGCATTAAGCAAGGTGCTCCTCAACAATCTAAAGATGAGCAAAAAGATCAGCCAAGTGATATTTCAGATATTAAGGATAATCCTTTGGTTAAAAAAGTTTTAGAGACTTTTAATGGTGAAATTGTTAAGGTGGAAGAAAATTAATATTTGTTAAGGAGGAGAAAAATTATGGATATGGGTAAGATGATGAAACAGGTACAGAAGATGCAATCACAGATGGAAGATGTACAAGAAGAGTTAGCTGATAAGGAAGTAGAGGCTACAGCTGGTGGTGGAGTAGTTAAAGTAGTAGCTAATGGTCAACAGGAGATTGTGGATATCTCAATTGAACCTGATGCTGTTGATCCTGATGATGTAGAGATGTTAGAGGATTTAATCTTAGCAGCAACTAATGAAGCAATGCGTAAGGTACAGGATATGGCTTCAGAGAGAATGGGTAAGTTAACTGGAGGAATGAATATACCAGGATTATTTTAATAAATAGGGAGCAGTTAATATGAAGCATTATGCACAACCAATAGCTAAGTTAATCGGTAAGTTAACTAATCTACCGGGAATTGGTCCTAAGAGTGCTCAGCGATTAGCATTTTATATTATGAATAGTGATGACCAAGAGGTAGATGAGTTGATTGAAGCGATTACAGAGGTTAAGGAGAAGATTGGTTATTGTGAGATATGCAATAATCTTACAGAATATGAACGCTGTAATGTCTGTACTGATGATCAACGTGATGAATCTGTAATCTGTATTGTTGAGAGTCCTAAGGATATTATTGCTATGGAGAAGACAGGCGAATATAATGGTCTCTACCATGTACTGCATGGTTCAATCTCTCCAATGGAGGGACGGGGGCCTGAAGATATAGAAGTTAAAAGCTTACTTTCTAGAGTAAAGAATGAGGATCAAGAGGTTGAAGAAGTTATTCTAGCTACTGATCCTAATGTGGAAGGTGAAGCTACGGCAATGTATATTGCTAAGCTTTTAAAGCCCTTAGGAATTAAGGCAAGTAGAATTGCTCATGGTCTGCCGGTAGGTGGAGATTTAGAGTATGCTGATGAAGTAACTCTATCTAAAGCTTTAGAAGGTAGAAAGCAGGTATAAGTTAGCAGTGTTTTGGTTACCTTAGATGTAAGTAGGGAGGTAATCAAAATGACTGCTATTTTTTCTTTATTAAGTCAATTTTCAGCTAAAGTAAATACATATTATCGACAGTTAAAGGCAGAGTTAGTGACATTAGAGGAGTTAGATTCGACTATTGACCAAGAATTAGAGGAAGCTCGACAGGAGTGGCTAGAAGCGCGGGCTTATTTTGAGAAGGTGAGCGATCCGCAGTTAGTTGATTATGCTATCTATTCTTTAGAGGCAGCAGAAGCAAAGTATGATTATCTATTAAAGAAAGCACGGGGGTTAAGTGATTGTCAATAATGTAGAAAGAATGAGTTAGTGGGGTGGAGTTGATGAGAAGAGTAGTGGGATTGCTAATTATTATGTTATTACTATTTTATATAGTTGGAGTAGAGGCTCAGACTTTAGGTCGGACTTACTATGAAGTTACTCCAGAACATGAGAGTTATTTACAATATATTATTAAGCCGGGAGATACTTTTTCTCATCTAGCAGCAAAATTTAACGTTAGTGTAGAGGAACTTAGGAAGTTAAATCCTAATTTAGAAGCTACTAAGTTAGCAGTAGGGGAAGATATACGAATTAGGATTAATGATAAGCTTGATTACTACATTATTCAGCCGGATGATACTTTGTGGGGACTATCTCAACGACATAACTTTAACTTACGAAGAATTATTAATTATAATGATCTTATTAATCCTGATTATCTACAGAGTAGGGAAGTAATTCTATTACCGGAGGATATCTTTGTAGCTAAGAATGAAGCGCTTAAATTAATTGAATTTAAGAAGAGAGACGGTAAAGTTAGGATCTCAGGTTTAGCTAGAGTTTTTGAAGCTACTGTTAATTATGCTATTGAGACTAAAGATGGTCAAACTTTAGAAGATGGATTCACTACAGCTTCTAGTGGAGCACCAGCTTGGGGAAGTTTTGTCATAAATTTAAGCAAGTTATCTAATGAAGCTGATTATATAGTATTGTTTTCAGTTGATATGCGAGATGGTAGTCGGCAAAATGAAATAAAGTTACAATTATAGCAGTTAACCTCAGCTTATAGGCTGAGGTTTTTTATTTATTAAGTTGGTTTAAATTAACAATAATTACTCGGATAAAATTAGATAACTTTTTTATACTAAGTATATGATGATTTAGTTCTAGAGAAGATAAGTTTTAGAAAGGAGGCGTGGGATGGCTGATTTAACTGAGATTCGCTGGCATGGTCGAGGTGGACAAGGAGCTAAGACTGCTTCTATCTTATTAGGTAAGGTAGCTGCTAAGACAGATAAGAATATTCAAGCTTTTCCAGAATATGGTCCGGAAAGAATGGGGGCTCCAGTGATTGCCTTTAATCGAATTAGTAGTGAGAGCAATATCTGTGTGCACTGTCAAGTTACTGAACCGGACATAGTGATTGTTTTAGATGCAACATTATTAGAGTCGGTTGATGTTACAGCTGGGGTAGCTGATGAGGGGATGATTATTCTTAATATCCAAAAGAGCCCTGAAGAGATGAAAGAGCAGCTTAACTTTGCAGGACAGGTTGGGACTATTGATGCTGATGGTATCTCTAATGAGGAGATTGGTGCTCCGTTCCCTAATACGCCAATGTTAGGTGCTTTAATTAAAGCTACGAATTTATTAGAGTTTGATAATTTTAAAGCTAAGATTAAAGAGGAGTTTAAGAAGAAGTTTGCTAATAAGTCTGAAGTAATTGCTGGTAATATGAAGTCAATTGAACGGGCTTATCAGGAGGTGCAGATTAATTAATGGGTAATCAGGAGAAGCAAGAGAAGCCGGGTTGGAGGGAGATACCAGAGGGCGGCTTAATCTTACAGCCAGGTAATGCCATTAAGTATAAGACCGGTGGGTGGCGAACTCATCGTCCTGAGATAGATATGGATACCTGTATTAATTGTCATCGCTGTTGGATTTACTGTCCAGATTGTGCCATAATTTCTGAAGATAAGAAGGTAACTGGTTTTGACCATGATTACTGTAAGGGTTGTGGTATCTGTGCCCATGAGTGTCCTGTTGATGCTATTACAATGATTAAGGAAGAACCATCAACAGAAAAGTAAGCGAAAGGAGGAAGATAGAATTGACTAATCAAGTTGCTTTAACAGGTCATGAGGTCTTAGCAAATGCAATGCGGCAGATTAATCCCGATGTAGTAGCAGCCTATCCTATTACACCTCAGACAGAGATTGTTCAGCTCTTTTCCCAATTTGTGGCTGATGGTAAAGTAGATACTGAGTTTGTTACTGTCGAGAGTGAACATAGTGCTATGAGTGCTACAGTAGGAGCAGCAGCTAGTGGAATTAGGGCAATGACGGCTACGGCAGCTAATGGATTAGCTTTAATGTGGGAGATTGTCTATATTGCAGCTTCGACACGTCTGCCAATTGTCATGCCGGTAGTTAATCGGGCGTTAAGTGGGCCAATTAATATTCATTGTGATCACAGTGATGCTATGGGAGCTAGGGATTCAGGTTGGATTCAGCTATATGCTGAGAATGCGCAAGAAGCTTACGATAATACTATTCAGGCATTAAGAATTGCTGAACATCAAGATGTTAGGTTACCGGTGATGACTAATATGGATGGTTTTATTATCAGTCATGCTGTAGAGAATGTAAAGCTATTAGCTGATGAAGATGTTCAGGAGTTTATTGGCTCTTATCAGCCAGAACATTCTTTACTTGATACGCAGAATCCAGTGACAGTGGGTCCTCTAGATTTACAGGATTTCTACTTTGAACATAAACGACAGCAGGCAGATGCGATGGAGCAAGCAAAAGAGGTAATTAGTGAAATAGCAAAGGAATATCATAAGTTGACTGGACGGGGAGTAGAGTATTTTGAAGAGTATCGATTAGCTGATGCTAAGATAGCAATTATTGCTTTAGGTTCAACAGCTGGAACAGCTAAGGAGAGTGTTGATCAATTACGAGCAGAAGGTATCCAAGCAGGATTGATTAAGTTAAGAGTCTTTAGACCATTTCCCGCTCGACAGTTAGTAGCAGCCTTAAAAGATTTAGAGGGAGTAGCTGTCTTAGATAGAGCAGATACCTTCTCAACTACTGGTGGGCCTATCTTTGCTGATGTTAGAAGTGCACTCTATGATGCAGGAGTTAATTTAGAGGTTATAAATTATATCTATGGTTTAGGAGGACGCGATACTAGAGTGGCTGACCTTAAGTCGGTCTATTATGATTTAGTTGAGATTGCAGAAGGTAAAGAGATTACTCAGCGAGTTAATTATTTAGGAGTTAGAGAATAGGAGGTGCTAAAGATGAGTAAGGTGGAATTAAAGGAGTTATCAACTCAGGATGAACGAATTGTTGGTGGACATCGACTATGTTCAGGTTGTGGCGCTTCAATTATTGTGCGTCAGATTTTACATGCAACTGATCATCCAGTTGTAGTAGCGGCGGCTACAGGTTGTTTAGAAGTATCGACAACTATCTATCCTTATACTGCCTGGAAAGACTCTTTTATCCATAATGCTTTTGAAAATGCAGCTGCGACACTGAGCGGAGTAGAGGCAGCCTATCGTTCTTTACAGCGTCAGGGACAATTAGAAGAAGAGATTAAATTTATTGCTTTTGGCGGTGATGGTGGGACTTATGATATTGGTTTCCAGTCTTTGTCGGGAGCTATGGAACGAGGGCATGATTTGGTCTATGTCTGTTATGATAATGGAGCTTATATGAATACAGGGATTCAACGTTCAAGTGCTACACCTAAGAATGCTAGCACTACTACCAGTCCGGCGGGTGAGGTTATTCCCGGTAAGCAACAATTTAAGAAGGAGTTAACTGATATTATTGCTGCTCATAATGTACCTTATGTTGCCCAAGCAGCTCCGCATAACTTTACGGATTTAATTAGCAAGGCACAAAAGGCATTTGCTACGGAAGGGCCGGCATTTTTAAATGTACTATCTCAGTGTCCTAGGGGTTGGCGTTATCCAGAAGATAAGGCGATGGATTTAATGAGAGCAGCTGTTGATACCTGTTTTTGGCCCTTATATGAGTATGACCATGGTGAGTGGAACTTAAATTATAAGCCTCAAGAGAAGGGACCAATTACTGATTGGCTTAAGCCCCAGGGTAGATTTAAGCACCTCTTTAAGGAAGAGAATGAAGATTTGATTGAGGAGATTCAACAACACGTTGACCAGCGGTGGGAGACGATTCTTAAGCGTTGTGGTGAAGCTTAAAAGTTGGGAATAATATTTTTATCTGAAGTGATTATAACCGCCTTTATCTAAGTTAACTATTTGATCTGGAGTAATTAACTTTACTCCTTCCTGTTGAGGAACTATCTCGCCAATGATCGAGATAGTAGTATTTAACTTTGCTTCTACTCTGGTTTTTACTTGTTTACTCTCTGAGGCAGGTACAGTTAAAAGCAGTTCGTAATCTTCACCACCCCACAGTCCATACTCAATAGCTGACTCCCCTAATTGAGCAGCTACTGCTTTAGTTGAGCGAGTAATTGGGAGCTGTTGTTGATAGATCTTAGCTCCTACTTGGCTAGCAGAGGTAATTTCAATTAATTCACTTGCTAAGCCATCACTAATATCATTTAAAGCCGTGATAGTAGCTGTATCTTTAATCATTGTTAGCTCTTTTAAGCGGGGAGTAGGCTCTAAATGAGCTTTAATCAATTCAGGATATTGAGCTGTTAATTCAGGTTGATTATTAAGTAGTAATTCTAAGCCAGCTTTCGATTGACCGATAGAATTAGTAAGTAGGATTTGATCACCTACTTGGGCAGTAGAACGTAAGAGATACTCCTCTGCTTTAACTTTTCCTAAGAGATTAAGATTGATCACTAAATTATTGGGGCTAGCGGTCGTATCGCCACCAATGATTTGGAGATTATATTCTTGTGCTAATTCATTAATGCCGCGGTAGATCTTTTCAATATAGTTAACTTCGGTAGTTGGTGGTAAGCCAAGAGCAATAGTAGCATAAGTAGGTTTGCCGCCCATTGCCACTATATCGCTGATATTAACTGCTAAGGCTTTAGCTCCAAGTTGACGTGGTGAGATCTTGGCGCGTTGAAAGTGAATATCCTCGATTAACATATCAGTAGCGACAATAGTTTGATAGCCAGCTTGTTGATCAATTACAGCTCCATCATCGCCCATTCCTACTATTGATTGTTGGTGATTAGGAGTAATAATTTGATTCAAACGATCAATTAATGCGAATTCATCAATTTCTGAGACCTGCACTTTAATCTCCTCCTTGTTACTTATCTAATTATATTAAATTAGAACTAATTTTACAATATAATTATTTCCAATAAAGTACAAGACTCTTCTATAATCAGAAGAGTCTTGGGGGAGTTAGTGTTTTTTCTGTTGTAGTTCGGTCTTAATTTCAGCTACTTGATCAGTGGAGATATCTAATGCAATCGCTAGTTCAGTATCAGACATGCCTAAAGCCCACATCGTAATAAACTTGTGCTCATCAATACCAGCTATCTGTTTAGGACTATCTTTACTTTGATACATTAGTTTCCTCCTTTATCTTTAATATCACCACTTAGTTAAGAGATTATACATTAGATAAAAGAGGAATGATTTAGTATGTAAGTTATTTGCTATTGTCTGCTATAAATTTCTGAACTTTGGTTTTGATTTTATCTCTAACTTCTCTAAACTTAGTTAGCTGTTCTTTTTCAGTCCCTTTGAACTTTTTGGGATCATCTAACTCCCAATTGAGCCTCTTACTAACATCGGGAAAAGTAGGGCAGCTATTAGCAGCTTTCTTACAGACAGTAATTAGATAGCCAAAATGCATCTGACCAAGAAACGTTTTAAGTTTTTTCGACTCTTGGTTACTGATATCAATACCTACTTCTGCCATTACCTGTTCAGTATAGGGATGAATCCCTTCTGCTTTTAAGCCGCCACTATAAGCTGCAAATTGCTCACTACCATACTCTTTAAGAAAACCTTCTGCCATCTGACTGCGAGCAGAATTACCTGTGCAGATAAATAGTACTTTAGCTTTATTCATACTCTTAACCTCCTGACCATAAGATAATCTTAATTAAATGTATCATAATCAAATTAAGTTAGTGTTAAAGCAGAGTTAAGATTTAATTAAATTCTAACACTTAAGAATGGAATTTAGTTATAAAGTTTGTTATTATCTAAAAAGAAGGGATTTCTATCTGAAATGAGAAATTAATTATTAGGTGGAGTATAAGTATTTGATTAGAAGTACTATATAATGAAAGTTTAAGAGATAAAATTAGTAGTTTAGGTTGGAGGCAGATAGATGAAAGGGTTATTGATTACAGTTGAAGGTCCCGAAGGAGCAGGTAAGACAACTCAACTTAAGTTATTAGCATCAGATTTAGAAGAGTTAGGTTATGAGGTTTTATCAACGCGAGAACCAGGCGGGACTAAAGTAGGAGATAGAATTAGAAGTATTCTTTTAGATAGTCAGTTAAGTAATTTAGAAGCCAAGACGGAACTTTTATTGTATGCAGCTAGTAGAGCTCAACATGTAACTGAAGTAATTAAGCCAGCACTTAAGGCAGGTAAGGTTGTTCTCTGTGATCGTTTTATAGATGCTACAATGGCTTATCAAGGCTACGGTAGAAAATTAGACCAGGGATTAATTAAGCAGCTAAATGAGATAGCTACAGCAGGCTTAGAACCAGATTTAACTTTATTATTAGATATTGTACCGGAAGTTGGGCTTAGGCGAGCCAAAAAGAGTAGTCAAGAGTTAGATGGTAGTTTAGTTGCAGGCGATAGAATTGAACAGGAAAAGCTTAATTTTCATCAACAGGTCAGAGAAGGTTATCTAGAGTTAGCAGCTAGATTTAATGAGCGCTTTGTTGTCATTGATGCTAATGATGACCAAGAAGAAGTTCATCGTCAATTAATAGCTACTGTAAAGGGGCGATTAGATGTCAATTAAGGTACAGAATGATCTGAAGAAGGATTTAAATCAGATCCTTAATCGATCGCAGACTAATTCTGCTACATCAGCCAAACAAACAGACCCTAACTTTCTTGATACTCTTCAAGCAGTACATGATAGCAATATTAAAGAGAGATTAGACCAACTATTAGCTGATATAGATCAACAAGGACAGAAGTTAGGTCACCAGCGGACTTTTAAGGAGTTAGTACGATATAAAAATATGGTTAAACAGTTTATGAAAGAAGCTGTTGATCAGATGTATGAAGTAAAGGAAGAGTATAGTGGCTATAGGTCGGGTAATCATAAGGTATATAACTTAGTTGAGAAGGTTGATGAGTCTTTAGAGGAGTTGACTGATTTAGTACTTAGTGAACAGGAAGCTCAGTTAGAGATTTTAGATCGGCTAGATGAGATTAAAGGTATGTTAGTAGATATCTATTCTTAAGTTAGTTTAGGAGGAAGTAAGAATGAGTTTTGCGGAGGTAATCGGTCAGGAAGTTCCAATTAATATTCTCCAAAATGAACTAAGTCAACAACGGATTAATCATGCTTACTTATTTGTTGGTCAGAGTGGAATCGGGAAAGAGTTGACTGCTTATGAATTTGCTAAGACGCTCAACTGTAAAGAGAATCAACTAGATGCTTGTGGAGAATGTATCTCCTGTCAGAAGTTTGCCAGTGGTAATCATCCTGATATTGTTCATCTACAGCCTGAAGGTAGTTTAATTAAGATAGATCAGATTCGTTCACTACAGCAGGATATTTCGTATAAGCCTTATGAAAGTGAGTGGAAGATTTATATTATCCCTTCTGCAGAAGATATGAGCTTACAGGCAGCTAATAGTTTACTTCGTACATTAGAAGAACCACCACATTATGGAGTTTTAATCTTGTTAAGTACTAAAGAGGAGCTACTATTACCTACAATTACCTCCCGCTGTCAGATTATCAAATTTAAGTCATTGACACGTGATCAAATTACTGATAGATTGATTAGTGAGTTTGATGTTGATTTACAGCAAGCACAAAGGATTGCTACTTTAGCCAACGGTAGTTTAGGTAAGGCGATTGACTTTCTTAAGCAGGATGATACTCTGACGATTAGAGAGCAGGTGCTTAACTCGTTGGTGGAATTAAGAAGTTATGATCTGGTTGAAGTGTTCGATTTAGCAGCCCAGATCTTAGATTATAAAGAGCAGTTAGAAGACATGTTAGGTAGCATGATTACTTTTTATCGTGATCTACTATTATATAAGGAACAGGATAGTAGTGAATTAGTAATTAATTTCGATTATGAAGCAGATTTAATAGAGTTAAGTGATTACTATACTATTAGTGAATTACAGAGAATTATTGAGTTAATCGAAGAGACAGATACTTTAATTAGAGAGACTAATGTGAATTTGCAACTAGCTGTCGAGGTGATGTTGTTAAGTATTAAAGAGAAAAGGGTGTGATAGTAGTGTATACTGTAGTAGGAGTTGCATTTGGCAAAGCAGAGAAGATATATTATTTTGATCCGCAGGATATAGAGTTAGTGAAAGGTGATAAGGTAATTGTTGAGACTTCCCGAGGAATTGAATTTGGGGAAGTAGTTGTGCCTCCCAAAGAGGTTGGAGAAGAGGAGGTAGTCTTTCCGCTTAAGGAGGTAATTAGAAAGGCAACTTCTAGTGATTTTGAAGCTAAGGCTAAAAATGATGAAGATGAAGAGGAAGCTTTTGATATCTGCTTAGAGAAGATTGATGAACATGGCTTACCGATGAAACTAATTGATGTGGAATATACTTTTGACCGCAATAAGATTATTTTCTACTTTACTGCTGATGGACGAGTTGATTTTAGAGAGTTAGTTAAGGACTTAGCAGCTATCTTTAAGACGCGGATTGAATTACGACAGATAGGTGTAAGAGATGAAGCGAAGATGATTGGCGGTTTAGGGCCTTGTGGTCGTCAGTTATGTTGTGAGACTGTGCTGCGTGATTTTGAACCAATCTCGATTAAGATGGCTAAAGCACAGAATCTATCACTTAATCCTGCCAAGATATCGGGTTGTTGTGGTCGTTTGATGTGTTGTCTTAAGTATGAGTGTGATAATTATAAGAAGGCTAAAAAGAAGATGCCTAATGTTGGTGATCGCGTTGAAACTAACTTAGGTGAAGGTGAGATTACTAATCTTAATGTAGTTAAGAAAGCGGTAACAGTGCAGTTAGATGATAGTGATAAGATGGAGTTCTCGTTAGATAATGTGGAGACAATTACAGATGATGAAGTAGATGATGAATAAATTAAAAAGCACCTTTTATGGTGCTTTTTTTATAGTAGATTATGATTAAGGATATATTAATCTTAAGTAGGATAGATGTAAGAATTACTTTAATTAAGCAGGATTAATTTTAATTATCACGAATATAGTGCAAAGACCGGTCTTATGGAGGTATTAAGCTGTGGAAGAAATTTTAAGTTTATTAGCTAATTTTCAAGAAGAATTGAATATGTTAGATGACCGATTTGAGAAGATTAAGAAGATTACCCATACTTTATATAAAGAGAATGAAGAATTAAAGGAAGAGAATGCTCATTTAAAACGACTCTTATTTGAACAGGAAGAAGAAACAGATGCTGAATCGGAGTCAAGAGAGGGTTATAATAATTTAGCTAAACTCTACGAAGAAGGATTTCATGTCTGTCATTTGAACTTTGGCGAAAAGCGTGATGGTGAATGTCTGTTCTGCATGGGTTTATTAGATATTCAATTAGATCCTGAAACTGAGGTTGATGAAGTTGTCGAAGGTTAAGCTTAAAGCTGGTGAACATCTTGATGATTTGATACATAATGATCTACAGATTATTCAGGATGATTCCTCTTTCTCTTTTGCGATTGATGCAGTCTTGTTAGCCAATTTTACTAAGGTAAAAGCAGGAGAGCGGGTAGTTGATTTAGGAACTGGCAGTGGTGTAATTCCATTATTATTAGCAGCTAAGAATGAAGTAAGTAAGTTAGTCGGTGTTGAGTTACAGTCTAAATTGGCTGCTATGGCACGGCGGAGTGTAGAGTATAATCAGTTAGCTGATCTAATTGAGATTAAAGAGATGGATATTAAGTCCTTAACTGCTAAACTACCAGCTGAGAGTTTTGATGTAGTAGTTAGCAATCCTCCTTATCTGCCCTTAGGTCAAGGTAAGATTAGCCAAGAAGATAGTGTGGCAATTGCTAAGCATGAACTAAAGGTTACGCTAGAAGAGATTATTGAGGTCAGTGCTTACCTTGTTAAGTATGGAGGTAGAGTCTCTTATGTCTACCGTAGTCAACGCTTAGTTGAGCTGTTGAGTCTGATGCGGAAGTATAATTTAGAACCGAAGCAGCTTAGGATAGTCCAGCCTAAAGCAGATGAGGATTCTAATCTAGTATTGGTGACAGGAGTTAAGGGAGCTAATTCTGGTTTAGAGGTTAGTCAACCCTTAGTAATTTATCAATCTAATGGAGAGTATACGAAGGAAGTTTTGAATATATATTATAATCATGACTAGTAAAGGACGGTTTAGTTAGATGGGACATTTTACTTATATTTTAGAGTGTGCTGATAAGACGCTATATACGGGCTATACTACTGATTTAGAGCGTAGAATAAGAGAGCATAATAGTGGTAATGGAGCTAAATACACTCGCGGACGTAGACCAGTAGAGTTAGTTTATAGCGAGGAGTATGCTACAAGAAGTAAGGCCCAACAACGTGAGTATGAGATTAAGCAGTATAGTCGTCAAGAGAAGTTAGAGTTAGTAAGTCAGGCTTAGTTAGTTCAGTAAGGAGGAGTTAGTTTATGTCAGAGGCTAAATTATATATTTGTGGAACGCCAATTGGAAATCTAGAAGATATTAGCCTACGTGCTTTAAGAATTTTACAGGAAGTTGATTATATTGCTGCTGAAGATACACGAAGAACTCAAAATTTGCTTAATCATTATGATATTGATACTTCGTTAATTAGTTATCATGAACATAATGAGGAAGAGAGAAGTAAGGAGATTATTGATCGGCTTCAATCGGGAGAACAGATTGCTTTAGTTTCCGATGCAGGAATGCCAGGAATTTCGGATCCCGGTTATAAGTTAACTTCACTAGCTGATCAGGAAGGGATTAGAGTAGTTCCAATTCCTGGCCCAACAGCAATGACAGCTGCCCTAGTGGCATCAGGATTGCCGACGGATAAGTTTATTTTTGAGGGCTTCTTACCGCGTAAAGATAAGCAGCGTCAAGAGAGACTTAAGAAGTTAAGTGCAGAGACTAGAACTATTGTCTTCTATGAATCACCGTATCGATTAAAGGAAAGTTTAGAGCATATCTTAGAAGTTTTAGGAGATAGAGAGATTGCTGTTTGGCGTGAGATAACTAAGAAGTTTGAAGAGAAAGTTTCCGGTACAGTCAGTGAGGTTTTAGAACATTTTAGAAATAATCAACCACAAGGTGAATTTACTATTATCTTAGATGGAATGGATTCTGAAGAGTTAAATTATAAAGAGGAAGTTTGGAAGGATCTCTCAATTCTTGAACATGTTAAGTTATTGATGGATAAAGGGGTTAGTAAGAAGAGAGCAATTAAGTTAGTAGCTAAGGAGCGTAACTTACCTAAACGTGATGTCTATAAAGAAGCAATCGCTGTTGATGCTAGGGTATAATTGATACTAAACAGGGTGGATGATATCATCCACCCTTTTCTAATGACCAAAATTAGTGATCTATAGTATAATTAAGCACTTTCGGACATGTCATCTAAACAGTCATGACAGACTGTTTTGTTCTTAAAGACAGTAGTATCTCCAGCTTCACCACAGAAGACACAAGCTGGCTCATACTTTTGTAGGATGATTTTTTCTCCTTCTACATAGATCTCTAAGGCATCCTTTTCAGCTATTTTTAGTGTTCTTCTTAATTCTACTGGAATTACTACTCTCCCTAATTCATCTACTTTTCTTACAATTCCTGTTGACTTCATTGTTTAGACCTCCTTCTTTTTCAATTTTCGACAAGCATTTCTGAGTAAATTATACTATAATTTCCAGACAGAGTCAATACTTAACAGTCTTTTTTTAATAATGAAGGGAAAGTTGTTGGAGATGATGAAGTAAACTGATAGATGTTAGTAAGGAGGAGAGAGTAGTGTTAGAGATCTCTGATGAATTAAAAACTTCATTAGTTAATGTTAATCAAGAATTAAAAGAGAAGTACTCTACCGAACAGATTAGAGATAAAAAGAGCTTGCGGGCACGAATTGAGACGGAATTAAAGGAGTTTGTTCAGTTAAATCAAATGTCGCAGTCGAGATTGAATCAATGGATAGCAGATCAAGTGATTGTAGGAGTAGATGGATCATTAAATAAGGTGGGCGGGAATTATCCGCATTATCTATTTTTATTACAGGCATTAGCTAAGAATACATCGAAGGAGGATATTACAGCAACTGATCTTTTCTGTCCATTAGTTTCTTGTTCTCAGGCAGAAATTGAGGAATTAATCGATCATCATCAGCAGAACCAACAACAGATTAATGAGCAGTACGCAGCTAATAAGATTAAGACTTCTAAGTTAGCCGCTTTAGAATTAGAGGTCGCTAGGAAAGCTATTAAGAAGTGGCAGCCGAAGCTAATTATGTTGGATGGTTCACTGATTAGATACCGGATAGAGGCAGAGGATGATTGGGAAGAACTGCGCCAATTAGCTATTGCTGAGGAGGTCTTATTGGTTGGCGTGATTGAGGAGATTGGTACAGATGAAGTAGGAAAGTTGATTGCTGATGAGTTGGCAGGGTTTTATGATCGTGAGCTATTATTTGGTATTTTGGAATATGGAGAGATGCTGCCACTATCTTTTAAGCGCGATCTAATGACTTCCTTTTTGCGTACTAGTCGCGATCCACAGGTGATTGGGCTTGATACCTTGCCTGAACAGAAGGATAGTCTGCAGGAAGTAGCAGAAGTAATCTTTACTTTAACACCGGAGGATGGACGTGGGATTCCACTCTGGCTCGATATTGTAGATGGTGAGGTTAGAATTACAGATAAGATGATGCAGGGTTTGATGGATACTTATATTGATTCTGATTTACAGCGTCAGTTATTTGCGACTAAGCGTGATGAAAGAATTTATTAAGCTGATTAATTAAGAGGGGTGAATAAGATGCAGGTAGTAGGTTTAACAACGCAGCGGGAAGTTCATGTTGCCTCTAGAGAGCGGAAGTTTAGAACGAATGAGATTGTAAAGATTTTAGATGAGGATTTGGGCAATCCGTTAGGGGAAGTGGTAGAAACGCAATCTTATAATCGTTTCATTCCTCTCTCGATTGATGATTCATTTGTAGATAAAGGTGTGATTGAATCGCTGCGGAGTATCGGTTATGATATTGAAGAAGATGAGATCAATATTGCTCAGGTGAAGTTATTAACTGAAGCTGCCTATCCAGTTAAGACTGGCGTGCCTGTAGAGATACCGGATTTTGCGGAAGTTAAAGATTTAATGATTAAGGAGCAGCCGAGTGAGGGATTGGTCTTAGGTGTGGTTAAAGGAACAGAAGAGATGACTGCAGAGATGGATGATCACTTACAAGATATAGCTTACTTATTGAATGAAGATGGTGTTCAAAAGCAGGAAGGAATACCATTTAACTTTAAGGTGCGTGAGATGCATCAATATCCACATATTGGTATCTTCGGCGGTTCTGGTTCTGGTAAGTCTTTTGGGATGCGGGTGATGTTAGAGGAGTTAATGAAGTTAGAGATTCCTACTTTAGTCTTTGATCCGCACTTTGAGATGGACTTTAGTGCTGAGGCTGATTATGACCGGCTGCCGGATGAGTTTAAGGAGGACTTTACTGACCAATTTGAGATCTTTCAGGTGGGACAACAAGTGGGAGTGAAGTTTACAGATCTCTCTACTAAGGATTTGACTGAACTATTAGCAGCAGCTAGTGATTTAAGTGATTCAATGAATAATGTAGTAGAGAGTCTGCATAATCCCCAGGGTAAACCTGATTCGTTTCATACTTTTCATAGTCGGTTAGAGAATTTACAGGAAGCAATGAACTTAGGTAAGAATAAGATTCAACAGCGCTTAAGATCGGGGGAGGTGGAAGGCTATCAAAAGGATGAGTATGAGACTTACTTAGGCTTACTTAATGATTATGGTAGCTTACATCAGAGTTCGATTAATGGTGTTATCTGGCGGTTGAATAGATTAGAACGCGATGGGCTCTTTCGAGAGAGTATTACAGCTATTGAGGATGCACTTCAGTCGCGGAAGTTAGTAGTGGTGCAGGGTACGATTAGATTATTACAGGTCTTTGCTACTTATCTGTTAGGTAATCTCTACCGTCAGCGAAGAGATTATAAAGATGCAGAGTATCGCAACGAAACCGCTGACTACTTCCCGCCATTTATGATTGCTACTGATGAGGCACATAACTTTGCCCCGAAGGGTTATGAATCACCAGCGAAACGAATTATTAAACAGATCTCTCAAGAAGGACGAAAGTATGGTACCTTTCTTATTTTGGCAACGCAGCGTCCTACATTATTAGAAGAGACGGTTACTGCTCAGTTAAATACTAAGTTTGTCTTTCGTACAGTACGAGCATCAGATATTGAGATTATTAAACAGGAGACCGATATTACAGCTGAAGAGGCGAAGCGGTTACCTTATCTAAGATCAGGAGATGCTTTTATGTCTTCGGCTATCTTTGGGCGGACGATGCCAATTAGAATTAGAGTGGCTAAGACGACTAGTCCTCATACGGAAAATCCATTTGATGAGTTAGAAGCAAGGAGTGCGGCAGCAGAAGATGAATTCTTAAGTGCAGTAACTAAGTATTTACCAGCAGCAGATAATGAGCTGTTGGAATTACTTAAAAGTATGAGACAGGAATTAGATGATACTTCCTTATCCCGCAATGAGCTTAAAGAGAGATTAGATGAGTTAGTAGAGAAGGATAAGTTAGTTAAAGCAGAATCATTTATAGGAAATGGCATCTATAAGAGACAGAGTGATTAAGTTGTCAAGAAGTTAATAGCCCACCAGAATTTGGTGGGCTAGATTAAAGTAACTTAATTAAGTATTATATTCGCTTTTAAAGAGTGCAAAACCTGTGAAAGCATAGATTAAGGTAATAATTGGAGCGATAAAAGGTAGAAAAGTATAAGGTATATACTCTAAACCTACATCTAAAATATTTTGGATATAGACGGAGACTACTCCCCAAGGAAGTACTGCACAGCCTAAAGTTGCTGATGTTTCCAAAGTTCTAGATAGAACATTCTTCTTGATATTTAATTCCTCGTAAGCTGATTCTAAAGTACGACCTGGAATTATCATCGAAACCATCATCTCTCCAGTAGCAAATAACATTATATAGGAAGATATAAGTGTGCTTAAAATTAAATCTCTAGGCTTTTTGATATACTTCATTAGTGATTGAAGTACTACTTTTAAAACATTAGTCTCTTCTAGAATACCGCCCATAGCAGTTCCTGCCATAATAATAGCTACTGTATTCATCATATTATTAATGCCGCCTTGCGTAAGAAGTTCGTCAACTAACTTATAACCAGTCTGTGAAGTATAACCAGTGGCTGCTATATTAATAATTTCTGAAAAGGTAGCTCCTTGAGTAATCATAGCAAAAGTAGCTGCTGTAATAAAGCTAGTAGATAACGAAATAATAGCTGGTACTTTAAGCAGTGATAAGATAATCATAATTAATGGCGGTATCAAAGTAATAATACTTATATTAAAGTTAGCTTGTAAGTTGCTTAAAATTCTTTCTATAGTCTGTAGGTCGACATCACTTGTAATATATAACTTACCAATTATACCATAGAGAGTAACACTAATTAAAACTGTAGGAATGGAGACATAGAACATAGACTTGATATGTTCAAATAGATTTGTACCACTCATTGCCGCAGCTAAGTTTGTAGAATCGGACATTGGAGAGATCTTATCTCCAAACATTGAGCCTGATACTATTGCTCCTGCTGTAATGCTAGCTGGAATTCCCAAACCTTTGGCTACTCCCATCAATACGATACCTATAGTAGCTATTGTACCAAATGAACTTCCAATCAATAGAGAGGTGATTGTACCTAAAAAGAAAGTAATCGGTAAAAATATCTGTGGTGTAAGTAGTTTTAAACCATAAAAGATCATAGTTTGAATGGTGCCACCTAAGATCCAAGTCCCGATCACCATACCAATAATTATTAATATTATACAGGCTCCTAATCCATTCTTGATTCCTTCGATTAAACCTCGTTCTATATCTTGCCAAGCATAACCAAGATAGCCTCCCGCTACAGCGGCTGTCATCGCTCCTAAAATTAATGCCACTTCTAAAACTAAAGCACTACTTAAAGAGATTAAGATAACTGTGATAACAGATAGTAGTATCCCTACTGCTTCCTTGATTGTAGGACTTCTTTTGCTTCTATTTAAGGTCATAAGAAACTCCTTTCTCGATTGTTAGGATAGTTATTAAGATATTAAACAAATTCCAAAATAAATTTTACTATATGGTCATATATAATGCAAATTTATCTTAGAATTATATTTTAGAAGCAGGATTTATAATTAATATCTGCAACTAATATATATAATAAGTAAATATGTAAATTTTTTATTCTTATTATCTGAATATTTTAAATATTTACCATTGTTTTGAGAGTAATTGTGGTGAAGAGCATAGAGAGTAGTGGATAGACATATGGTTAATCAATTAAATTATAGATTATGAGGTGAGTGAAGATAATGGAATCATTAGTTGAGATTTCTGAGGTGGAACCAGGGGCTACACTGGCTAAAACTATCTATACTTCTTCCGGGACTATCTTATTAAGACAAGGGGTCAAACTCTCTGAGAGCCACTTGCAGAAGTTATATAAATTAGGTATTTATGATATTTATATTGAAGAGCCAGAGGAAGAAGTAAAGGAGGAAGTTACCGATAAGAAAGAATTGACATCTCAGAATCTAGAGAATGAGATTTTATTAATCACTAGACAATCTATTGAGCAGATAGATTTAGATAATAATAGATTTAGTTTTAAAGATTATCAAGACTTAATGGAGTTAATTGAAATTATTGCTAATAATATTAGTCAGATAGATAAGTTATTAGAATTTATCAATCAATTAAAGGATTTAGAAGATGAGTCACTTTCCCATCTAGTTAATGTAACATTATTATCATTAATTATTGGTAAGAAGCTAGATTATAGTAAGATGCGATTAGAGAGATTAGGTCTGGGTGCTTTCTTACATGATATAGGCAAGATAAATGTTCCAGCTTCAATACTAAATAAACCTAGCAAGTTAAATAATATAGAGTATCAAGAGATCAAAAAACATACTGTCTATGGATATGAAATTTTAAAGGAGATTGATGAGATACCTAAGCCTTCTGCACGGGTGGCTTATCAACATCATGAGTATTGTGATGGAACGGGTTATCCCAAAGGGCTAAAGAAGAGATTTATTAATGATTACTCTAGAATAGTAGCGATAGCCGAAATCTTTGATTCGATGATTAGTGATCGTATTTATCGGGAAGGAATTATAGCTAATGAAGTAATTGAGTATCTCTATGCTAACTGTACTAAAAATAAATTAGATCGTAAGTTAGTGGAAGTCTTTTTAGAGGTGATTATACCCTATCCTGTAGGTACAAAAGTAAGATTAAGTACAGGAGATAAAGCAATAGTTATCAGTAATAATAAGAATCTGCGGTTAAGACCAGTAGTTAAGTTAATCAATTCTAATAAAGCTGGAGAAAAGATTGATTTAAATGAGAAATTAGATATCAATATTGAGCAGGTATTATAGAGGATGATTTTTAATCTTTTCTGACTCAAATCAAACCAAAGCCTTGACAAAGTGAGTAAAATTATGTATATTCTAAATT
The DNA here is from genome assembly GCA_051745835.1 of Bacillota bacterium. Lineage (GTDB taxonomy): Bacteria > Bacillota > Halanaerobiia > Halobacteroidales > Acetohalobiaceae > JBNJEL01. The sequence goes on along the minus strand of JBNJEL010000012.1, from coordinate 2,377 downwards.
AAAGTGTAGATAATAATCTTAAGTTAATTATAGACTATAGCAGTGAAGGAAAGAGTAGGTACTTAATTTATTTACAGAGAACCGGGGCGCTGAGAGCCGGAGATAATGAGAGTACTGAAGATGGTTCTGGAGCTATATGATTGAATTTAAGTAGGTCATATCGGTTGGCTGCCGTTATCAGCTAGAGAGTGGTCATCGTCTGATGACAACTAGGGTGGTACCGCGACAAGATTAACCTCTCGTCCCTAATTAGGGATGAGAGGATTTTTTAATTTTCTAAAATAATAAAGGAGTGAACTAAATGACAGATAAGCAGAAGTTTTATGTTACGACCCCGATTTACTATCCTAATGATAAACTGCATATTGGACATACTTATACCTCAACAGCTGCTGATGTAATCACTAAGTTTAAAGAATTACAGGGTTATGAGGCAGAATTTATTACTGGTTCTGATGAACATGGTCAGAAATTACAGAAAGCAGCAGCCCAGCGGGAGATGGAACCACTAGAATATATTGATGGCATTGTCGAAAACTTTAAAGAAGTCTGGGAGCGCTTAGAAGTAGATTATACGGAATTTGTGCGGACTACTAGTCAAGAGCATAAGCAAGATGTTCAGCATATCTTTAAGAAAATTTATGAGCAAGGTGATATCTATAAGGATAAGTACGAAGGTTATTACTGTACTCCATGCGAATCTTATTGGTCTGAACGAGAATTAGAAGATGGTAACTGTCCAGAGTGTAATCGTGAAGTGGAATGGATGGAAGAGGAGAGTTACTTCTTTAAGCTCTCTAAGTATGAAGAGCAGTTATTGGACTTCTTAGATGAGAATCCGGACTTTATTCAACCAGCCAAGCGGCGCAGCGAAATGATTAACTTTATCGAAGAGGGCTTAGATGATCTCTGTATCTCACGTACTTCTTTTGACTGGGGGATTCCAGTACCAGTAGACGAGGAGCATGTTATCTATGTTTGGTTCGATGCATTAATTAGTTACTTAACGGGGATTGGCTTTAGAAGCGATGAAGAGCGGTTTGAGCAAGCTTGGCCAGCTGATGTACACTTAGTAGGTAAGGATATCTTACGTTTCCATACGATTATCTGGCCTGCTATTTTAATGGCAGCAGACTTGCCGCTACCGAAGCAGATCTTTGGTCATGGTTTCTTAACAGTTGAAGGCGGTAAGATGTCTAAATCGAAAGGGAATGTTGTCGATCCACTTAAGTTAGCTGATGATTTCGGTATTGATGCAGTACGTTACTATCTAATGCGCGAGGTTGCCTTTGGTAGTGATGGTTCTTACTCTACGGAATCATTTATCGGACGGATTAACTCTGATTTAGCTAATGATTTAGGTAACCTCTTAAACCGAACAGTAGCAATGGTTGATCAGTACTGTGATAAAGTGATTCCTGAACCTAAGGGTAGTACTGCTTATGATGAAGATTTAAAGGAGACAGCTCGTCAAGAATTAACAGCAATGAGTGATGATATCGAAGAGTTAGAATTTAGTACTGCTTTAGAACACTTATGGACTTTCATTAGGCGGACTAATAAGTATATCGATCAGACAACACCATGGATCTTAGCTAAAGATGAGAGTAAAGCTGATGAATTAGGTACGGTACTTTACAATTTATTAGAAGCACTGCGGACGGTAGCAATTGTGCTCCAGCCGTTCTTACCTAAAGCACCACATAAGATCTGGGAACAGTTAGGTATTGCTGCTGACCTTGATGATCAAAGTTGGTCTGATGCCGAAGAGTGGGGCTTATTAGAACCAGGTCTAGAAGTCAAGCCCGGCGATCCAATCTTCCCTCGCGTTGATGTAGAAGAGTACTTTGCTCAGCAGGATGAAGCGGACTTAACTGGTGGTACAGCAGATAGCGAAAATGACACAGCAGAGAATAAGGAGGAAGATGAAGTGACAGATAATCTAATCTCATTTGATGACTTTAGCCAAGTAGATTTAAGAGTAGCAGAGGTAGTTGCAGCAGAACGAATTGAGGATAGCGATAAGTTATTGAAGTTACAGGTTGAGTTAGGAGATAAACAGCGACAGTTAGTAGCCGGTGTAGCTAAGCATTATAGCGCCGAAGAGTTAGTCGGCAAGAAGATATTAATGGTTGCTAACTTAGAACCAGCAACAATCTTTGGTGTCGAATCTAACGGGATGATCTTAGCAGCATCAAATGATGAAGGAGATTTAACATTAACTACTGTTGATCAGGATATTGCCAGCGGTAGTCAGGTACAATAGATAAGGAGGTGACAAGAGATGTTAGTCGATACTCATGCTCACTTAGATTTTCCGAAGTTCGATCAGGATCGTCAAGAGGTGATTAAGCGAGCCGAGAATAATGATCTTAAG
>JBNJEL010000011.1:0-29117 GCA_051745835.1 Bacillota bacterium | reverse complement strand
AAAGGAGACTAAATATGAAGTATGTAAAAAAATTAGTCTGCATAGATTGTGGTAATGAGTATGAGCCAGAACCGGATAAGTATCTCTGTTCTGATTGTAAAGAAGGTTTATTGGAAGTTAAGTATGATTATGATAAAATTAAAGCAGATTGGTCTAAAGAAGAGCTTAAAGCTAATGATGAATTTGCTATTTGGCGTTACCTTCCTCTCTTACCTATGGAAGAGGATACTACACGACCTGCTTTAAGAGTGGGTTGGACGCCAGTTTATGATAGTGAAGCTTTAGCTGAAGACTTTGGAGTAAGTAAGTTATATATTAAAGATGATGGATTGAATCCTACTGGCTCTTTAAAGGATAGAGCTTCAGCTATGGCTGTTGTTAAAGCTCAAGAAGCAGGCACTTCGACTGTTGCTTGTTCTTCTACCGGAAATGCTGCATCATCCTTAGCAGGTAATATCGCTTCAATGGGCGGTGAGATGGATGCAGTAATCTTTGTGCCAGGTAGAGCGCCGTCTGGTAAGGTTACTCAATTGATGATTTATGGAGCCCAAGTTATGTCAGTACAGGCTTCTTATGAAGAAGCTTACTACTTATCAGATGAAGCTATCAAAAAGTGGGGCTGGTATAACAGAAATGCTGGTATTAACCCATATTTAGTAGAAGGTAAGAAGACGGTTAGCTTAGAGCTTGCAGAACAGTTAGACTTTGAAATGCCAGATTATTTAATCTTTTCAGTAGGAGATGGATGTACAATTGCCGGAGCTTGGAAAGGGCTATATGATTTAAAGCAGATTGGCTTTATCGATAAGATTCCTAAGTTAGTAGGAGTTCAAGCTGAAGGTTGTGCACCAATTACTGAAGCATTTAATAGTGGAGAAGATCTTGAAGTAACTAGCGAGGATACATTAGCTGATAGTATAGCAGTAGGTAAACCTCGAAATTATAAGAAAGCTATTAATGGCATTAAACAATCTGATGGTATTATGGTTAATGTTAGTGATCAAGATATTCTTGATATGATGACTACTCTTGGTGAGAAGACAGGAATCTTTGGAGAACCGGCTGGTGTAACTGGACTTGCTGGTCTAAAGAAATTAGTTGAAGATGGCGTGATTTCTGAAGATGATGAAGTTGCTACAGTCATTACTGGAAATGGTTTAAAAGATATCGATAATGGTATGAAGGCGGCCGGAGAACCAACTAAAGTGCCACCTGAGATTGAAGCTGTTGAGCAGCATATATAAAAAGGGGGGCAGATTGGTTTATCGCTTTCGATGAATGAAACAAGTGAGTTAGGGAGACGTATACGCCAGAAAAGAAAAGAAAAAGATTTCAGTTTATCTAAATTAGCAGAAGAGATAGAATGTACTCCCAGCTTTTTAAGTCAAGTGGAGAGGGGTAAAGCTGAACCATCTATTACCTCTCTTCGTAAAATTTCTCGGGCTTTAAATGTTCCTATGTTTTATTTTCTGTTAGATGCAAATAAACATAGTCCGGTAGTGAAAAAAGATGAGAGAAAGATTTTAACTTTTCCTACTCATTTAACTTTTGAATTGCTTTCACCTGACTTAAAAAGACAATTAGAGGTTATACATGCTGAATTAGAACCCGGGTGTTATACTTGTGAACAACCTCTTGCACATCCTGGAGAAGAGTGTACAGTAGTATTAGAAGGTAAGATGAAGATTCAAATTGGTGATAAATTCTATGAATTGGATCAAGGGGATAGTATTTATTATTATGCTAGTATTCCTCATAAAATAATCAGTATTGGAGAAGAGGATCTAGTATTTATTTCTGCAATTACCCCACCTAATTTCTAAAGAAGAAGGAGTTGTTCTACTTGTTATTAAAGGGTGGAAAAGCGGTAAGTGAAGAACAAATTAAAGAAGTAGATATTAGAGTTGAAGGTGAAAAGATTTCAGAAGTTAAGGCTAATTTAGAGCCTAAAGCTGATGAAGAAGTTATTGATATTGCTGGTAAGTATATTTTACCAGGAATTATAGATAGTCATACTCATTTTGAACTTCATGCTCGAGGTACAGTTACAGCGGATGACTTTTATTGGGGTAGCCGCTCAGCTGCTTTTGGTGGTGTGACTACTGTTATTGATTATGCTGATCAATTGCCTGATTCTTTATTAAAGGGAATTACTAAGCGCATTAAGCAAGCTGAAGATTCTGTAATAGATTATAATTTGCATTTAGTACTTAATGATGATTTTGAACCAGAAAAGCAGTTAGATGAACTCTATAAATTGAAGGATTTTGGGATTTCAAGTATAAAGTTATTTACTGTATATCCTGGTCTTTATAAAATAGCTGATGAAAAATGGTCATCAGTATTAGAAGCTGCTAAGAAGGCGGAAATTTTGGTGACAGTTCATTCAGAGAAAGATGAGATTATTCAAGAACAGAAGGAGATTTATAAGGAACAGGATAAGTTAGATATTGAGTATCATCCAGATATTAGACTGGGTAGAGCTGAAGGCGAAGCTGTTAAAGAAGTTAGTCAGTATGCTGAAGAAGTAGATCTTCCAATTTATATTGTACATCTATCGTCTAAGGAAGGTTATCAAGAATTACTTAATGCTCGGGAGCGTGGAGTTGATATTTACGCTGAAACTACTCCACATTATCTGTTGTTAAATCGTGAATTATTGCAAGGAGAAAATGGTCAATTACATTTGATGACTCCACCATTACGTAAAGTTGAAGATAATGAAGTGTTATGGCAGGGAGTTATGGATGATGTTATAGATATAATTGCTACTGATCATGCTGCATTTAATATTAAGCAAAAGAATGAGGGTAGCAATTCTCTTGATACATTCCCAGGTATACCGGGAGTGGAAACGTTGTTACCGATGACTTATACTTATGGAGTTAATAGAGATAGAATCTCTTTAACTAAGCTGGTAAGCTTATTATCAACTAATCCAGCTAAGACTTTTGGACTGTATCCACAAAAGGGAAGTCTAGAGGTTGGTACCGATGCTGATTTAGTAGTATTTGATCCCGATAAGGAAGTTCCTATGAATGGAGATACTTTACATTCTCAAGCTGGTTATACTTCTTTTGCAGGTAAGACAGCAGAAGGATTTCCAATACTTACTATGCTTAGGGGTAATATATTAGTTAATGATGGAGAATTTATAGGAACAAAAGGATTTGGGAAATTTGTTGAAGCTAATAGATCTTCATTATATAATAAGTAATGGAGATTTAAAATAATATATTTAATGAGGAGGAAAAAGAAATGGATAGACAAGAATTAGCAAACAAAATTAACGAAGAAGTAGCTAAGTATGAAGATGAAATGGTGCAATTTATGCGCGACATTATTGCAATTCCTAGTGAGAGTTGTGATGAAGAAAAGGTAGTACAAAGAATTAAAGAAGAGATGGAGAAAGTAGGATTTGATGAAGTAAATATCGATGAAATGGGTAATGTTATAGGTGTTGTAGGCTCTGGTGACAGAGAAATCGCTTATGATGCTCATATCGATACAGTAGGAATTGGAGACCCAGAAGAATGGGATTGGGATCCATACGAAGGTAAGATGGAAGATGGTATTATTTATGGTCGAGGAGCAACTGACCAGGAAGCTGCAATGGTAAGTATGGTTTATGCTGGTAAGGTAATTAAAGATTTAGGATTACATGATGAGTTTACTTTATACTTTGTAGGTAGTGTTCAGGAGGAAGACTGCGACGGCCTATGTTGGCAGTATCTTATCAATGAATATGACTTAACTCCTGAATTAGCTGTAATTACAGAACCTACTAACTTAAATATTTATCGTGGACATCGTGGAAGAATGGAAATGGAAGTTATTACTGAAGGTGTATCTTGTCACGGTAGTGCACCACATCGTGGAGAGAACTCTATCTATAAGATGGCACCAATCATCGAAGGTATTGAAGAATTAAATGAAAACTTAAAAGATGATGATTTCTTAGGTAAAGGTACTATTGCAGTAACTCATATCAGAAATGAAACTCCTAGCCTTTGCGCAGTTCCTAACAGAACTGAAATTCACTTAGATAGACGTCTAACTGCTGGTGAAGATAAAGAATTAGCTGTTAGTCAAGTAGAAAAAGTAGTTGAAGAAGCTGGCGTTGAAGCTGAAGTTAGAATTCTAAATTATGATACTCCAAGTTATACTGACTATGTTTATGAAACTGAGAAGTATTATCCAACTTGGGTATTACCAGAAGATAATGAATATGTTCAAGGTGCTGTATCTAACTTTGAAGATTTATTTGATAAAGAACCTGTAGTAGATAAGTGGACATTCAGTACTAATGGAGTTTCTATTATGGGTCGAGCAGGAATTCCATGTATTGGATTCGGACCAGCTAATGAAGTTTATGCTCACACTGTTAATGATCAAGTACCTGTAGATCACTTAATTAAAGCTGCTGCATTCTATGCTGGTTTACCAGAATATCTGTAATAGAAATTAGCTAATAATTTATAATTTAACATAGACATTTTGTTAAATTTATGTTATATTATTTATGCTATCACAGTTTCCGGTCTGATTAGGCCGGAAACTGAATATAAAACTAATCAATTTATCGAGGGGGAAATTAAATATGAAAACAGTACTACGAGGAAAAGATTTTATTTCTTTACAAGATTGGTCTAAAGAGGAGATTGATTCATTATTAGATATTTCTTTTGACCTTAAGCGTAAATTTGCTTTAGGTGAAGACACTCCATACTTAAATAACAAAACAGCTATGTTAATGTTCTTTGAAGAATCTACAAGAACTAGAAACTCTATGGAAGCTGGTTTAGCACAATTAGGAGGACACGCTAACTTCTTAGATACTAGTACTATGCAGGTTAATCATGGTGAAGTTGCAAGAGATACTGCTGTTATTTTAGGCAGATATGGACACGGACTTGCTTGCCGTAACTGCTTCTGGGATGAAGGTCATGGAAATGAATACTTAAGAAGCTTAGCTGAAAATGCTTCTGTACCAGTTATGAACTTACAGTGTAATTTATATCATCCAATGCAAGGATTAGCTGACTTAATGACTATCCAAGAGAAGAAACATACTACTAATGAGCTTAATGTTTCTATTATCTGGGCTTTTGCTACTAGTCATAAGAAGCCTATTTCTGTACCACTAACTCAAGCATTATTATTCCCACGTTATTCTATGAATGTAACTGTTGCTCATCCTGAAGGTTTTGAATTACCTGATTGGGTTATCGAGCAAGCTAAAGAAAATGCTGAAAAGCATGGTGGAACTTTCAAGGTTACTAATGATCAAGAAGAAGCATATAAGAATGCTGATGTTGTTATTCCTAAGAACTGGGGTAGCTGGGTAAATCATCCTGAAGCTGGTTCTGAAATCTTAGAAGGACATGAAGATTGGAAGTGTACTTCAGAGATGATGGACTTAGCAAATGAACATGTTAGTTATATGCATGCATTACCTGCTGATAGAGGTAATGAAGTTGAGGATGCTATTATTGATGGTCCTAATTCAATTGTTTATGATGAAGCTGAAAATAGACTACACACTGCTAAAGCTGTAATGGCAGCTACTATGGGTGGTAAAGGTTAATTTGTAGTAGGAAATAACTTAAAATAAATTTAAGATTATAAAACACAAGTGAATATAGATTAATCTATATTCACTTGTGTTTATTTTACAATAATATAATTAATTTTTTAGCTTTATTTTGTCAGAAAATAATCTATTTTCTGTTTAATAAAGTTAAAAAAATATTATTCAAGTGCAGAATTTAACAAAGTTAATTTAAGATTTTAGTAATTAGTTTAAGTAGAAGGGCGGAAATTTTATGTCGAAAAATGAAAATATTAATATTATAATTAATGATAAAGAAGTAGTTATCTCAGCTGATAAAGGAAAGATGCCTTTACTTTCTTATTTAAGAGATGAAATGGGATTAATGGGTTCTAAAAATGGCTGTGGTCAAGGTCATTGTGGAGCTTGCGCTGTTATAGTTGATGGTAAATCAAAACGTTCATGTTTATGGAGATTAGAAAGATTAGATGGTTCCGAAGTGGAAACTATTGAGAACCTAAGTAAGAATGGAAAATTACATCCATTACAGATTGCTTTCTTAGAAGCTGGTGCTGTACAGTGTGGTTTCTGTACTCCGGGTATGATTATTTCTGCTAAAGCATTATTAGATAAGAATCCAAAACCTTCTAAAGAAGATATTAAGGATGCTCTTAAGCGTAATATCTGTCGTTGTACAGGATATAAAAAGATAATTGAAGCTGTTGAATTAGCGGCAGAATATATACGTGAAGGTAAAGATGAATTTAAAGAAAAAGAAGTAATTGGTGCTTTAGGTGAAAGTGTAATTAGGAATGATGGTATTGAAAAAGTGACCGGTAAACCATTATTTGTTGATGACTTTTATCGAGATGATATGCTATATGGTAAGTTACATTTGAGCGAAAAACCACATGCGAAAATTCTTGATATAGATATTTCTGAAGCTGAATCAGTACCTGGTGTTGTTAAGGTCTTAACTCATGAAGATGTACCTGGACAAAAAGATTTTGGTATGATCTATGATCAGCAACCATTTTTAGCTTATGATAAGGTACGCTATGTCGGAGCTCCGATTGCAGCAGTTTTAGCAGAGAGTGAGGAGATAGCTGAGAAAGCAGCTAAGAAAGTTAAAGTAGAGTATGAAGAATTACCAGCCTACTATACTCCACAAGAAGCTTTGGCTGAAGATGCAGTTGACATTCATGAAGTAGGTAAGATTGAAGGTAACTTGTTCCATAATCCTTCAATTGAAAAGGGAGATGTGGATGAAGGTTTTGAAGAGGCTGATGTAATTATTGAGTCTACCTATAAAACTCCATCTATTGAACATGGTTATTTAGAACCAGAGGGTGGTTTAGCTGAATATGATGAAGATGGTAGATTGGTTGTAACGGCACCTAACCAAAGTTCTCATCACTTAGCTCACTTTATAGCAGATTCTTTAGGTTTGGAGCATGATGAAGTTAGAGTCATTAATCCTCGGACTGGAGGAGGTTTTGGCGGTAAAGAAGAACCAACTAATCAGATTCACGCAGCTTTAGGAACAATGCTTACTAAGCGACCAGTGAAGATGGTATTAACTCGCAAGGAATCAATTAGAATGTCTACTAAACGTCATGCTGCTTATTCTCGCTATAAGATGGGAGCAACTAAAGATGGTAAGTTAGTTGCTGGTGAAGCAGAATATTATGTTGATACTGGAGCCCATGCTTCAATTGGTAGTGCCGTAGTAGACCGTATAACTGCTTTTGCTTTTGGGTCTTATGAGCTACCTAATGCTAGAGTAGACACTAAAGGAGTTTATACTAATAATATGCCTGCCGGGGCTTTACGTGGTTTTGGTTCTCCACAAGCTTGCTTTACAGCTGAACGGCATATAGATAAGCTAGCTCGTGCATTGGATATGGATCCGATTGAGTTTAGATTAAAGAATGCATTAGATGTTGGTAAGGCTACAATTACAGGGCAGGTTATCGATCCAGGTATTGGTTATAAAGAGTGTTTAGAGGCTGTTAAAGATGCTTTGGATAAAGAAGATTTAGAACCTACAGGTGATAATAAAGAGATTACTGTTGGAGTTTCAGGAGCATTTAAAAATGTAGGAATTGGAAATGGAATTCCAGAAGATAATCAAGCACGAATGAAGATTAATGAAGATGGTACTTTAACATTATATATTGGCGCAGTTGATATGGGGCAAGGTTCTGATACTGCTATGGCTCAGATTGCTAGTGAAGTTTTAGGTTGTAGCTATCATGATATTAAAGTGATTTCTAGTGATACTGATTATATTGATGATGTAGGTGCTACTACTGCTTCACGAATGACTTTCTTATCTGGTAATTCTACTTATGGTTGTGCTACTGAGTTTAAAGAGTTACTATTAGAGAAAGCAGCTGAGTTGAATGATACTGTAGCAGATAATCTTGAATTTGGAGGTAAAGAATTTGTTAATATTGAGACTGGAGAGGTAGTAGCTAATTTACAAGATATTGCTGATAATTATCCAGATTTAAAAGTTAAATATGATTATACACCTCCAAAAACTGAGCCATTACCAGAAAGTAAAGTTCCAGCTTACCCAACTAAGGAGACTGAAGTAGGTCACGTTCACTTTGCTTATTGTTATGCTACTCATGCGGCTATTATTGAGATTGATAAAGAGACTAATGAATTTGAAGTTAAAAAGATTATAGCTGCTCATGATGCTGGAAAAGCTATTAATCCGCTGCAAGTAGAAGGACAGATTGAAGGCGGAGCTTCAATGGGTTATGGTTATGGTGTGAGTGAAGAATTTTATGTAGATGAAGAGACTGGTATGCCAGTTCAAGATACAATGATTAAACTAGGATTACCTACAGCTAAGAATATGCCAGATGTAGAGAGTATAATTATTGAAGAGGAACATCCTGATGGTCCATATGGAGCTAAAGGTATGTCTGAACTTCCAGTTTCACCTGTTGCACCAGCTATTGCTAATGGCTTGGCTAAAGCTACAGGTTATGAGTATAATGAGATTCCATTAGGAAGTAATAAGATTGAAGAACCTGAAGATAAGGATTACTTTAATTTAAAATAGATCAAAAATCTAAATCATGGGGTGATTATTAATGGTTGATTTAAGTGTAAAAATTTATGATATGGATCTGAAAAATCCGGTAATGCCGGCTGCAGGGCCACCGGTTAGAAATGGTAAGACTGCACACTTAGCAAAAGATGGTGGAGCAGGAGCAATTGTTACTAAGACTATCTCTGTTGAAGGAGCAGAAGTACCTCGCCCTTGTATGGCAGAAACTACTGGTGGTGGATTCTTAAATACTGAGTTATGGTCTGAATATGAACCAGAAGTTTGGCTTGAAGATGAGTATCCAGAGGTTAAAGAAACTGGGCTACCTGTAATAGCTGGTCTTGGTTATTCTCCAGAAGAGATTGGCAAGCTAGCTGATAAGGTAGAACCATTTGCTGATGCTTTAGAATTATCTACTCACTATGTAGAAGATGATCCAACTCCGATTGTTGAAGCAGCTCAAGCAGCTAAGGAAGCAGCAGATATTCCTGTATTTGTTAAGTTAGATCCTTCTGTTGATATTCCTGAATTTGCTAAGGCTGTAGAAGAAGGAGGAGCAGATGGTATTGTTCTAATTAACTCCTTTGGACCTTGTCTTGATATTGATTTAGAAAGCGGTAAGCCGTTAATGGGTAGTGATAACGGTTATGGTTGGTTATCTGGTGAAGCTATCTTCCCATTAGCTCTACGTTGTGTTTATGAAGCATGTAGTGCTGTTGATATTCCGGTAATTGGTGTTGGAGGAGTATCTAATGGCGAAGACGCAGTTAAGATGATTATGGCTGGGGCAGAAGCAGTACAGGTCTGTACAGCTGCTATCTTAGAAGGGCCAGGAGTTTATGGAGATATTGTAGATGAGATGGAAGAGTTTATGGAAGAGCAAGGTTATTCTTCCTTAGATGAAATTCGAGGATTAGCTCAGGAGAATATGAATGAAGATACTAACTTTGATAAGGCAGCTCCAAAGGCTAACGATGACTGTATCTCTTGTGGTGTCTGTGCTCAAGTCTGTCCTTATCAAGCAATTACTATTGAAGACAAAGCAGTTGTTGATAGCGAAAAATGCTTCGGCTGTAGTCTTTGTGTAACTAAGTGTCCAGTCGATGCTTTAGAAATTGCATATTATTAATTTAAAACTTAAATACTTTAGCCATCAACAATAACTAAATATTATATAATTCTCATATAAACTCGATAATATGGGTCGAGTGTATCTACCGGGTATCCGCAAAATACCTGACTATGAGAATGGAATTAAATCTTTAGATGTAGAGATAATTATGTCTAATTTTAATTCTGTTCTTTCATAGTCTTGCGGATACCCTTTTACTATTATTAAGGGGGATAAAATATGACTACTACTTTAATTAAGAATGCTGACCAAATAATTACAATGGATGATGAGAAGAGAGTTTTGACAGATTGCAATATATTAATTGAAGATGGTGAGATTAAAGAGTTAGGTCCAGAGGTAAAGAATGATGGTAATGTAGATAAAGTAATAGACGCCCAAGATAAATTTGTTTTTCCGGGGCTAGTTAATACTCACCATCACTTCTATCAGACTTTAACACGCTGTATACCAGAAGTACAGAATGTTGAGCTCTTTCAATGGCTGAAGACGCTATATCCTATCTGGGCTAACTTAACTGTCGAGGCGGTGCAGACTAGTACTTTTGTAGCGTTAGGTGAGCTATTAAAGACGGGCTGTACAACTAGTACTGATCATCATTATGTTTTTCCCCAAGGTATTAGTGATAAGTTAATTGACGAACAAATTAAATCAGCACAAAAGCTAGGAGTAAGATTTCATCCTACACGAGGTAGTATGTCTTTAGGTGAAGATGATGGAGGATTGCCGCCTAATTCTGTTATTCAAAGTGAAGAAGAGATTTTAACAGATAGTCAAAGATTAATTGAGAAGTATCATAATCCAGATCATCTATCGATGTGTCAGATAGTATTAGCCCCTTGTTCACCATTTTCAGTAACACCAGAGATTATGGAGGAAACAGTTAAATTAGCTAGGGATTATGGAGTACAATGCCATACTCATTTAGCTGAAACTGAGGATGAAAATGAGTTCTGTTTAGAGCAGTTAGGTAAGCGGCCTTTAGATTATATGGAAAGTGTTGGTTGGGTAGGAGAAGATATCTGGTATGCTCATGGAGTACATTTCAATGATGATGAATTAGAACTATTAGCTGAAACTTCTACTGGAGTTGCTCATTGTCCGGTATCTAATCAGAAGTTAGCTTCTGGTATTGCTCGTATTCCAGAGATGTTGGAAATGGGAATTCCAGTTGGGTTAGGTGTTGATGGTAGTGCTAGTAACGATTCATCAGATATGATTGGTGAGATGAAGGCGACTTTATTACTACATCGAGTTAATAGCAGTATAAAGTCTATGTCCCCTGAGAAAGTATTAGAAATGGCTACTCGTGGAGGAGCAGAGCTTTTAGGTAGAGATGATATTGGTAGTTTGGAACCAGGAAAAGCAGCCGATCTATTTATGGTGGATAAATATAGATTAGGTTTAGCTGGTGCTTTTCATGATCCAATTACTGCTTTAATTACTTGTGGCGATAGTAATGTGGTAGATTTAACAATGGTTAATGGTCAAGTAGTAGTCGAAGATGGTGAATTAGTAAATGTGAATGAACGTCAAATAGCTAAGAATGCTAATAGGATTTCACAAGAAATAGTTAAGAAATAGTAAAATTATGCAGGAAATTTAATTTAAAGCGAGAAATATTATAAATAGATAAATGTAAAATAATGTAGATTAATTTAATTTTTATTATAATACTAACTAACTTATTGTGGAGGTGAATTACTTTCAACAATAATAGTTAATATAAAGATGATAAGTTTTAAAGAGGAGTTAGACTGAACAAATTTAAAAATAACTGGAGGTGTAAAGATGGTAGAAGATATGGATTTTTATAGACCGAATACTATTTCAGAAGCCGTAGAATTAGCTAGCGATAAAGAGGTTACTTTTTTCGCTGGTGGTACTGATTTGATGGTTCATTATTATGAACAACTAGATGATTTAGGTGATATAGTAGATTTAACAGCGATTGCAGAGTTAGATGGAATTAGACAGGAGAACGATTTGCTTCATATTGGAGCTGGTACTACTCATCAAACTATAGTTAATTCTGATTTATTAGCAGCTGATCTGCCGTGGTTAGTTCAATCAGCTAAGGAAGTAGGTTCACCACAGATTAGAAATCGAGGAACTATCGGTGGTAATATAGGTAATGCATCGCCTGCTGCAGATACTGTTCCGGCTTTAATAGTATCTGATGCTACAATTGAGCTTGTTAGTGTTGATCAGAAGCGAGAAGAGTCATTAAGTGATATCTTTGTTAGTCCAGGTAAGACGACTATTGCTCGAGATGAGTTAATTACTGACATTAAGATTCCGGTGGTAAGCGATAATGCTGCAGGAAGTTTTCAGAAAATTGGTAAGAGAAATGCTTTAGCAATAGCTGTAATAAATTGTGCTGTTTTTGTAAAGATTGATTGTGAAGAAGATAACTTTAAAGAGGTGCGTATCTGCTTAGGTTCAGTAGCTCCTGTGCCTTATAAAGCTGTAGCGGCTGAGAACTTCTTAGTTGGTAAGGAGATTAACTTGGATAATATTACTGAAGCAGCTAAGATAGTTCAAGAGCAGATTGATCCAATTGATGATATTAGAGGTACGGCGGAGTATAGAGATGATGTAGCAGAAGTGATAGTTAAGCGTGCTATCTGTGATGCTTTAGAGCAATTGGAGGTGGAATTATAATGAGCAAAGTACCAATTACTTTAACTGTTAATAATAGAGAGTATTCATTTGATGTAGAGCCTGATTTAAGACTGGTAGATCTATTACGAGAGAAGTTAGGATTAATGGGTACGAAAGAAGGCTGTGGTGAAGGTGAATGCGGCGCTTGTACTGTAATTATGGATGGCAATACAGTTCATTCCTGTATGGTGTTAGCAGCTCAGTCGGATGGTAGTGAAGTGTTAACGATTGAAGGATTAGGTAGCGCAGATAATCTTCATCCTCTACAGGAAGCATTTATTGAACATGGCGCAGTGCAGTGTGGTTTCTGTACTCCAGGTATGATTCTGTCAGCTAAAAACTTACTAGATAAAAATCCAAGTCCTACTGAAGAAGAGATTAAAGAGGGAATCTCAGGTAATATCTGTCGCTGTACCGGTTATTCTAAAATCATAGCAGCGATAAAAGCAGTAGCCAATAAAGGAGGTGCCTCATAATGGATCAAGTTGTTGGTCAGCAGGTTAATAAGGTTGATGTAGTTGATAAGGTGACAGGTGAGGCTCAATTTGCTAAAGACTTAGGCTATGATGGAGAGTTAGGTTTTGATGCTGATGAGATGCTTCATTTAAAGGTGCTACGTGCTCCACATCCTCATGCTAAGATCAATGAGATTGATACTACTAAAGCTAAAGAGCTGTCAGGTGTAGAGATGGTAGTAACTGCTGATGATGTAAGACCACTTGAGAATTTTGGATTAATCTTTGAAGATCAGCAGGTATTAGTTACGGATAAGACTAGATATATGGGAGATTCTTTAGCCATAGTAGCTGCTGAAACAGAGAAGATTGCTCATAAGGCATTAGACTTAATTGAAGTAGATTATGAAGAACTAGAGGTAGTAACTAGTCCGTGGGAAGCTATGCAGTCTGATGCGCCAATTATTCAAGAGGATTTCTGCTATACAGAAGTCTTCTATCCACCAAATGATAAGGCGGATCAATGTAGTTTGGATGATTTGGACAATAAACTCTGTAACTGCAATCTGCATAGTAGTTATAATTTGAAGAAGGGTGATATTGATACCGGATTTGCTGAAGCTGATCACATCTTTACTAATGAGTTCCAGACTCAACATGTTGAACAGTTACCTTTAGAGCCAGAAGCGGGAGTAGCTAGTTATGATGAAGAGAGTGGGGAGTATACGCTCTGGACTCCTACTCAGTGGCTGCATGATATGCAGTATGATGTAGCTAATTCGTTAGATGTAGCTCCGGAGAAGATTAAGGTAATTCAGCCAACGATTGGTGGAGCTTTTGGTAAGCGAGAGGATGTTTCGGTTCATATTCATTTAGCTTTAATGGCAGAATTAACAGGACGTCCGGTTAGATTAGCTTATACTCGTGAGGAATCGATGATTACTCAATCTAAGCGGCATCCAATTAACTTTAAGTTTAAGACTGGTGTAACAGAAGATGGCAAGTTAACTGCTTGGGAAGCAGAGGTTACTGGTGATGTTGGAGGCTGTGCTTCAAGTAGTTGTGCTGTAGTCCATCAGGCGCTATATCACTGTACCGGACCGTATAATGTGCCACATGTTAAGGGTAAGTCCTATGCTTACTACACTAATAACACTTATACCGGAGCAATGCGCGGTTTTGGAGCGACTCAGGCAGCCTTTGCTTATGAGTCACAGATAGATATTATAGCTAAAGAGTTAGGGTTTGATCCGGCTGAGTTTAGATTAAAGAATGCTTATCAAGTAGGATCAACAACTCCTAATGGTCAGAAACTAACTACTAGTGTGGCTACTCAGGATACAATTGTTGAAGCGACTAAGAATTTAGGATAT
Organism: Bacillota bacterium; assembly: GCA_051745835.1. GTDB lineage: Bacteria > Bacillota > Halanaerobiia > Halobacteroidales > Acetohalobiaceae > JBNJEL01. The sequence goes on along the minus strand of JBNJEL010000011.1, from coordinate 14,875 downwards.
GAACCTGGAACACTAAATAAGGATAATGATGAAAAATCAGCAACTACGGAATCTGCAACTAAGAAACGTGGTACTGGAATTGGAACGATTATGTTCGGTAATGGATTTGGGGAAGGCTATCCAGATCATGCTTACTGTAATTTAAAAATTAAGGAAGATGGTAGAGTAGTTTTAGAAACAGCAGCTGCTGATGTAGGTCAGGGTGTGTTGACAGTAGCGGCACAGTTAGTAGCAGAGGTGCTCAATATTTCGGTAGATCGCATTGAAGTGCCACAGGCTACAACTGAGATGAAGAATGCTGGTTCTACTTCAGCTACTAGACAGACGATCTTCTCTGGTAATGCTGCCAAGTTAGCTGCTGAAAATCTCTTAGGTGAGATTAATAATCTTGTCTTTTTAAAGTATGGACTTAACTTTCCAGAATTTGAAGTATCAGAAGGCGAGATTAGACCACATGGAGATCATGAAAATGTAACGTTTGGTCAATTAGCTAAGTTGGCTAAAGAACGCGGGGAAGAGTTATCAGCAGAAGGTTGTTACTTCCCAGAGACGATTGCGCCAGATGAAGAGGCTGGACAATCAAAGCTTAATTATGTAGCCTATACCTTTAATACGAATGTTGTTGAGGTGGAAGTAGATACTGAGACAGGTGAAGTTGATGTGCTTAATGTACAGGCAGCAATTGATTTAGGTAAAGCGATTCATCCCCAGAATGTAGAAGGACAGAGTGAAGGCGGAATTGCGATGGGTATGGGTATGGCTCTGACAGAAGAGCAGATTATTGAAGATGGTATTACACTTAATCCTAACATGTCAGGCTATATTGTACCAACATCTATGGATATGCCTAATATAGATACAGCAATGGTAGAGAGTGGAGATGCAGCCGGACCTTATGGTGCTAAAGGAATTGGCGAACCAGTAATGATTCCTGTAGTACCGGGAATTATTAATGCTATTGAAGATGCAATTGGAGTTAGAATTAAAGATCTACCGGCAACTCCAGATAAGATTTTGAAAGCTTTATCTGAAAAGGAAGATAATTAAGTTAATTCTAGCCTCTGGTAGTATAATAAAGCTATCAGAGGCTTTTTTATTAGGGAATTACAAATTTTAATTAAGTTCTTCTTGCTATCAGATTCATTTTTCTTTATAATATAATTAGATTAAGGTTCACAATTGATTAAAAAATATCGAGCATTTAAAATATTAAACAGGAAATTCAATTAAAAGCTAGAAATATTATAAATGTAGAATATAAAAAGATAAATCTGTTAATTAGGAGGGAACTTTTATGAAGTTAATTGGACCGGGAACAGTCATTACGTTAAACCAAGAAAATCCAGTAGTTAAAGATGGTGGAGTAGTAGTTGAAGATAATTTAGTTAAAGAGATTGGTACTTATAGTGATTTAAAAGAGAAGTACGAAGCGGAAGTAGATGAAGTAATCGACGCTGATAACAAATTGATTATGCCAGGTATGGTTAATAATCACATGCATCTGTATAGTACATTTGCAAGAGGTATGGCACTTAAAGATGAACCACCAACAGGTTTTGTAGAGATTTTAGATAAGTTATGGTGGCGCTTAGATAAGGCATTAGATCATGAATCTATCTATTATAGTGCTGTATTAGCTATTATTGAGTGTATTAAGAATGGAACTACTGCTATGTTAGATCATCATGCTAGTCCTAATGCTATTCCAAATTCTTTAGATAAGGTTGCTGAAGCGGTTAAGGATGCTGGAATTCGTGCTTGCTTATCTTATGAAATTTCAGATCGTGATGGGAAGGATAAAGCGAAAGAAGGTATTGCAGAAAATAGACGCTTTATTGAGTCCTGTCAAGAGGATGACTCTGACTTCTTAGCTGGAGCAGTTGGTTTACATGCTTCCTTTACTCTAGAGGATGATACTTTAGAAGAAGTGGGTCAGTTAGTTGATGAATTAGATACTGGAGTTCATATTCATGTTGCTGAAGGAGAGGCAGACCAACAAGATAGTTTAGATAAACATGGATTAACTGTTGTAGAGCGGTTAAATAAGTTTGGCTTATGTAACTCTAAGATGTTAGCTTCTCACTGTGTCCATATTGAACCTAAGGATATGGAAATTTTAGCTGACTGTGATGCTAATGTTCTGCATAATCCAGGTTCTAATATGAATAATTCTGTTGGTTATGCTCCAATTATTGATATGTTAGACAAAGGAGTATTAGTAGGTCACGGTACTGATGGTTTAACTACTGATATGTTCGAATCAATTAAGGTAGCTAACCTACTTCATAAGTTTAAGCAGGGTCCTTCTGCTGCTTGGGAAGAAGTACCAACAATTACGTTTGATAATAATCAAAAGATTACAGAAAAGTACTTTGATAAGAAGTTAGGTATTTTAGAAGAAGGTAGCTATGCTGACTTAATAGTAGTTGATTATAATCCAACTACTCCATTAAATGCTAGTAACTTCTACGCTCACTTATTATTTGGAGTTTCTGGTGGTATGGTAGAGACAACAATGGTTAATGGAGAAGTATTAATGCAAGATAATGAGCTTAAAGTATTAGATGAAGAGAAGTTATACCAAGATGCTAAGCCAATAATTAATCAAGTGTGGGATAAATTTTAATTAGTTATAATTCAAAGATATAGAAAGATAAAATAACCAGTGGGAGGGTAGTTCCTTTTCACTGGTTGAATTAATTTGTAGGCAGGATATAATTGTTCAATTTGATACTATAGCTTTCGGGGTAATATTGCTGATAATATTTCAAGTATAGAATTGATATAGTTATTGTAATAATAAGATTACTACCAAGCTTGGAGGTGGAATGATAGTGGATAAAGTTTCGATTACTTTAACTGTCAATGGTAATCAATACTCTTTGGAAGTAGACCCTGATTTAAGATTAGTAGATTTATTACGCGAAGAATTAGGCTTAACTGGAACTAAGGAAGGCTGTGGTGAAGGTGAGTGTGGTGCATGTAATGTGATTATGAATGGAGCAACAGTGCAGTCTTGTATGGTACCGGTTGTTCGAGCTGATGGTAGTGAGATTGAAACGATTGAGGGAGTAGGTAGTGGTGATGATCTTCATCCTTTACAGGAAGCATTTATTGAATATGGCGCTGTGCAATGTGGTTTCTGTACTCCAGGAATGATCATAACAGCTAAGAATTTTTTAGATAGGAATCCATCTCCAACTGAAGAGGAGATTAGACAAGCGATTTCCCGTAATATCTGTCGGTGTACCGGATATACTAAAATAGTAGAAGCAATTAAGTCTGTAGCAGATAAAGAAGGTGCTTCATAATGCATAAAGTAATCGGGCAGAAAGTTAAGAAGGTTGATGTGATTGATAAAGTTACGGGTCAGGCGAAGTTTGCTAAGGATTTAAGTTGGAATGAAGAGTTAGGTTTTAGTAGAGATGAGTTGTTACATTTAAAGGTTTTAAGAGCTCCTTATCCTCACGCTAAGATTAATGAAATTGATACTACTGAGGCTCAGAAGTTAGAAGGAGTAGTTAAAGTAATTACAGCTAAAGATGTTAGAAAATTAGGTAATTTTGGTTTAATCTTCAAAGACCAAGAAGTATTAATTAGAGAGAAGACTAGATATATGGGAGATCCTCTGGCGATTGTTGCTGCTGAGACTAAAAAGATAGCTAGTCAAGCTTTGGAGCTAATCAAAGTAGATTATGAAGAGCTAGAGGTAGTAACTAGTCCTTGGGAAGCAATGGAAGATGGGGCTCCAGTAATACAGGAAGATTACTGTTATAAAGAGTTGTTTGCGTCAGAGAGTGAATCGCTTAATGATAGATTAGCTAATCCTAATTTGCATAGTAGTTATAATCTTGATAAGGGCGATATTGAGGCTGGATTTGCTGAAGCTGACCATATTTTTACTAATGAGTTTCAAACTCAACATGTTGAGCAGTTACCTTTAGAGCCAGAAGCGGGAGTAGCTAGTTATGATGAAGAGAGTGGGGAGTATACGCTCTGGGCTCCTACCCAATGGTTACATGATATGCAGTATGATATAGCTCATTCCTTAGGAGTAGCTCCGGATAAGATTAAGATTATTCAGCCAACGATTGGTGGAGCTTTTGGTAAACGAGAAGATGTTTCGGTTCACATCCACTTAGCTTTAATGGCAGAATTGACAGGACGTCCGGTTAGATTAGCTTATACTCGTGAGGAATCGATGATTACTCAATCTAAGCGGCATCCAATTCACTTTGAGTTTAAGACTGGTGTTGCTGCTGATGGTAGGTTAACTGCTTGGCAGGCAGAAGTGATCGGCGATGTTGGTGCTTATGCTTCTAGCAGTTGTGCTGTAGTTCATCAGGCGTTATACCATTGTACTGGTCCTTATAATGTGCCTCATGTTAAGGGTAAGTCCTATGCTTACTACACTAATAACACTTACACCGGAGCAATGCGCGGTTTTGGAGCAACTCAGGCAGCCTTTGCCTATGAATCACAGATGGATATTATAGCTAAAGAGTTAGGGTTTGATCCGGCTGAGTTTAGATTAAAGAATGCTTATCAAGTAGGATCAACAACTCCTAATGGTCAGAAACTAACTACTAGTGTGGCTACTCAGGATACAATTGTTGAAGCGACTAAGAATTTAGGATATGAACCTGGAACACTAAATAAGGATAATGATGAAAAATCAGCAACTACGGAATCTGCAACTAAGAAACGTGGTACTGGAATTGGAACGATTATGTTCGGTAATGGATTTGGGGAAGGCTATCCAGATCATGCTTACTGTAATTTAAAAATTAAGGAAGATGGTAGAGTAGTTTTAGAAACAGCAGCTGCTGATGTAGGTCAGGGTGTGTTGACAGTAGCGGCACAGTTAGTAGCAGAGGTGCTCAATATTTCGGTAGATCGCATTGAAGTGCCACAGGCTACAACTGAGATGAAGAATGCTGGTTCTACTTCAGCTACTAGACAGACGATCTTCTCTGGTAATGCTGCCAAGTTAGCTGCTGAAAATCTCTTAGGTGAGATTAATAATCTTGTCTTTTTAAAGTATGGACTTAACTTTCCAGAATTTGAAGTGGCTAATGGAGAAGTTAGACCATATAGTGATCAAGAAAGTATAACCTTTGGTCAATTAGCTAAGATAGCTAATGAGCGTGGAGAAGAGCTGTCAGCACAAGGTTGTTATTTCCCAGAGACGTTTGCACCAGATGAAGAGTCTGGTCAATCAGAGTTTAATTATGTAGCCTATACTTTCAATACTAATGTTGTTGAGGTGGAAGTAAATACTACTACCGGTGAGGTTGAGGTTCTAAATGTACAAGCAGCAATTGATTTAGGTAAGGCAATTCATCCGCAGAATGTAGAAGGACAGAGCGAAGGCGGTATAGCAATGGGAATCGGTATGGCGTTGATGGAAAACCAGATTATTGAAAAGGGAGTTACTTTAAATCCTAATCTATCTGATTATCGTGTGCCGACTGCCGTTGATATGCCCCAGATAGATACAGCAATGGTTGAAAGTGGTGATGCAGTAGGCCCTTATGGTGCTAAGGGTATTGGAGAACCGGTAATGATTCCTTCTGTGCCAGCGGTAATTAATGCTATTGAGGATGCAATTGGTGTTAGAATTAAGGAGCTGCCAGCAACGCCGGAGAAGATATTAGACGCATTAGGGAAGAAAGATAATAATTAAATGTTAATTACTAGGAGATATTATTAATTTGATTTATAGTTAGCTTACTCTTGCTATCAGATTAATTTTCCTTTATAATATAAGGTAGGGAAAGATGAAATTTAATATCATAATCATTAATTATTAGGAGGGGGAAGTATAATGAAACAATTAGAAGATATTGATCCGAAATTAAAAGAAGTTATTGAGGAAGAAGAAGAGCGACAAGCAAGAAATATTGAGTTAATCGCTTCTGAGAACTTTATTAGTGACGCTGTTAAGGAAGCAGCAGGTTCTTGCTTAACTAACAAGTATGCTGAAGGGTATCCTGATAAAAGATACTATGGTGGATGCCAAGTTGTAGATAAAGCAGAGAAGTTAGCTATTGAACGTGCTAAAGAGCTATTTGGAGCTGAACACGCAAATGTACAACCACACTCTGGTTCTCAAGCTAATATGGCTGCTTATATGGCTAAGTTAGAACCTGGTGATACTGTTTTAGGTATGGACTTATCCCAAGGTGGACACTTAACTCATGGTAGTCCAGTCAATTTCTCTGGTAAGTTATATAACTTTGTTAATTATGGAGTTAATAAAGAAACAGGTTATATTGACCATGACGAAGTTTTAGAGTTAGCACAAGAGAATGATCCAGAAATGATTATGGTAGGTGCTAGTGCTTATCCACGTGAAATTGACTTTGCTAAATTCAAAGAGATTGCTGATGAAGTTGATGCTTACTTAGTAGTAGATATGGCTCATATTGCTGGTTTAATTGCAGCAGGATTGCATAATAATCCGGTAGAGCATGCTGATATCGTTACTACAACTACTCATAAGACTCTTCGTGGAACTCGTGGCGGTATGATCTTATGCAAAGAGGAGCATGCTAAAGATATTGATAAAACAATCTTCCCAGGAATTCAAGGTGGACCTTTAATGCATATTATCGCTGCTAAAGCAGTTTCCTTTAAGGAAGCATTAAAGCCTGAATTTAAAGAGTATCAAAAGCAGATCGTTAAGAATGCTGAAAAATTAGCTTCTACTCTTCAAGAACATGGTATGAACTTAGTTTCTGGTGGAACAGATAATCACTTGATGTTAGTCGACTTAAATAACATGGGTGTTACTGGTAAGGAAGCTGAAGAGGTACTTGATGAAATTGGAATTACAGTTAATAAGAATACTATTCCTAATGAAACTAGAAGTCCATTTGTTACTAGTGGTATTAGAATTGGTACTCCAGCTGTTACTACTAGAGGTATGGAAGAGGACGCTATGGAAGAGATTGGCCGTATAATTTACGAAGCAATTGCTAATAAAGATGATGAAGAGAAGTTAGCTGAATTAAGTAAAGATACAAATGACCTTACTGCTCAATATGATAGTTTTACTTACTAAATAGATACTTACTTAAGGTCTGGCTGCTATTTTTATAGGAGTCAGACTTTTTTTATGTAGTAAAGTCTATTTTAATGTCTAATTTATTTTTTCTGATAGTTGTTAGTTTTTTCACTAAATTCTAGTGATTAAGGAGGGATTTAATGGGTACATTAAGTTTGTTTGATACTGTAGGACCAGTGATGATTGGCCCATCTAGTTCTCATACTGCTGGAGCAGTTAGAATTGGTAAGATGACTAGAGATATAGTAGGTGAGAAGATTGATTATGTTAAAGTATTTTTGCATGGTTCTTTTAAAGAGACTTATCAAGGTCATGGGACAGATAGAGCATTAATTGGTGGACTATTAGGTTTTTCTACGGAGAGTAGTTTAATTAAGGATTCATTTAGAATAGCTAAAGATAAAGGAATTGAGTTTGAATTTATCCCTCAAGATTTGGATAATGTGCATCCTAATACTGCTAAGTTAGTAGTTGAGGATATTAATGGTGAATTAACTACAGTAGTAGGTTCATCAATCGGTGGAGGTAATATAGTTATAACTGAATTAAATGGCATGGAAGTAGAACTTACCGGTGAAAACTTTACATTGATTGCTATTCATGATGATCGCCCTGGTAGGATAGCTAAGATAGGTCAAGTTTTAGTTGACAATGACTTAAATATTGCTTATATGACAGTGATTAGATTGACTAAGGGCGGTGAAGCTGTAGCAATTATTGAACTGGATCAGCGGTTAGACCAAGCAGGTGTAACAGCAATGGAGGAAATTGACGGCGTGAATAAAGTTCAAGCAGTTAAGCAGATTAAGTAGAGAGGAGGTAATAGAATAGATGTATGATTTTGAGAGTATTACTGAGTTGATCGAAATAGCTGAGAATAATCAAATTACAATTCCTGAAGTAGTAATTCGCCGTGAGGTAGAGAGTTCTGAGCAATCGCGAACTGAAATTGAACAGCAAATGTCTAGATCACTGCAAGTAATGAAGGAAGCAGTGGAACGCGGATTAACTGAAGAGATGACTACAATGAGTTCATTAGTCGGTGGTGATGGTAGATTAGTATATGAATCATATAAGGAACAAGGTTCAATAACTGGTTCTATAGTTTCTCAAGCGATTGCTAAAGCATTAGCAGTTTCGGAAGTTAATGCTTCAATGGGTAGGATTGTAGCTGTACCTACGGCAGGTTCATGTGGTATCTTACCAGGAGCATTATTAACTATTGCTGAGGAACGAGAGATTAGTGATGAAGAAGTAATAGAAGCACTCTTTGTAGCTTCGGGAATTGGTTTAGTAATTGCAAAGCAAGCTTGTGTAGCTGGAGCAGAAGGTGGTTGTCAAGCAGAGTGTGGTAGTGCTGCAGGAATGACAGCAGGAGCAATAACTTATCTTTTAGGTGGTTCTAAACAGCAGATAGCTGATGCTGTAGCTATTACTTTAAAGTGTATCTTAGGTTTGGTCTGTGATCCAGTAGCTGGTTTAGTAGAGATTCCGTGTATTAAACGTAATGCAATGGGAGCTACTAATGCTTTAACAGCAGCAGAGATGGCATTAGCTGGTGTAGAGAGTGTTATTCCAGCCGATGAAGTTATTGCTGCGATGAAGGAGGTAGGCGATTCGCTACCGGATACCTTAAAGGAAACAGCTCAAGGAGGTTTAGCAGCTACTAAGACTGGCTGTGCTATTAAAGATGAGTTTAGGAATGAAGATTAGGCTAAGTATCATTAGATTAACTTAGCTGCTTATTTTTAAGTTCATTATTTAAATTGTAGGATAACGATGTTATAATTAGTTTAACAATATTAAGCAAAGGAAAGGGAATTTAATTATGACTCTACAGGTTTATTCAGAATTATTAGATCGGATTCAAGATAAGGAACAGATGGCTCTTGTGACAGTTATGAATTCTCAATCTAAACCAGGGTTGAACGGTCAGAAGCTATTAATTGATAGTGATGGGCAAGTTAGAATGGATTTCGTTGCTGATAGTTTAGAAGATAAAGAGTTAAACGAAATAGTAGATTCTGCTACAGCTGCTTTGCAGATGGGAGAGATTAGACAGTTATCAACCTCAAGTTTGGAATTATTAGTAGAACCATTTGTACCAAATTCACGATTAATAATTTTTGGTGGTGGGAATGTAGGAGAAGCACTTTATAAATTTGTTAAGGAGTTAGATTTTGAAGTAGTTATTGTTGATGATCGAGCCTCATTTGCTAATCGTAAGCGTTTTCCAGAAGCTGAGGATGTAATCTGTACTGGATTTGAGGATATATCAACTACACTTAATGTTCAAGAAAGTGATTATATAGTGATTGCTACTCGCGGGCATAAACATGATTATGACTGTTTGAAGCAGATTATTAATATTCCAGTACATTATATTGGGATGTTAGGTAGTCAGCGGCGAGTAATAGGAATCTTTGATCGGTTACGCAATGCAGGGGTTGCAGAAGAGAAGATTAAACAAGTTCATGCTCCAATTGGAATCGATATTAGTTCTGAAACTCCTGGCGAGATAGCTATTAGTATTTTAGCTGAGATTATTAAAGTACACCGCACTCAAAAGCAGGTTAATAATGTAGTAGGAGAGGAAGCACTTCGATTTTTAGCTGATTATGATGAAGATTATGAACAGTTAGCTTTAGCTACTATCATTAATACTAGTGGTTCAACACCTAGACATGCTGGTTCTAAGATGGTTATTCTACCGGATGGTAGAACCTGTGGTACTATTGGCGGCGGCTGTAGTGAAGCAGAAGTAAGGCAGAAAGCATTGGAAGTAATTCAGGGTAGATTAAAGCCTTATGTTCACACTCTTGATCTATCTAATGATTTAGCAGCAGAAGAAGGTATGGTCTGTGGTGGTCGTATGGAAGTCTATATTGAATCAATTACAGTAAGGGATGATTAAGCTTATTTAATTATGGAGGGAAGTTAATAATGAAGAAGGTTCCGGTAGAAGAAGCAGTTGGTATGGTTTTAGCTCATGATATGACACAGATAATTCCTGATGAGTTTAAGGGTCCTAGGTTTAAGAAAGGACATGTGGTTAAAGAAGAGGATATAGCTGTGCTAAAGCGGATGGGAAAACGTCATATCTATTCTTTTGAATTAGATGAAGATCAGTGTCATGAAGATGAAGCAGCAATTAGAATTGGCGAAGCGGTACAAGGAGCAGGGATTGAGTTAGAAGGTCCTAGTGAGGGGAAAGTTAGCTTAGTAAGTGCTCAACAGGGCTTGCTTAAAGTTGATAAGCAAGGATTACAAGAGATTAATGTTTTTGATAATTTAATTTTAGCTACTTTGCATAATAATACTCCAGTAACTGCAGGACGTTCTGTAGGAGGAACTCGAATTAATCCTTTAATTATTGATGAAGAGGAGCTCCAAGAAGTAGAAAAAACTGGTGGAAAGTTTGCTGATGGTCTAATTAAGATTAAGCCTTATATTAATTATCAGATTGGTATTGTAGTAACTGGTAGTGAAGTTTATTCGGGAGAGATAGAAGATAAGTTTGCGCCGGTCTTAAAAGATAAGATTGAGAATTTAAATGGCGAGGTGTTAGATGTAAGATATGCACCTGATGACAAGGAACAGATTAAGCAGGAAATTTTAGAGTTAGTGGAAGCAGGAGCGGAAGTGTTAATTGTAAGTGGCGGTATGTCGGTAGATCCTGATGATGTAACTCCGCAGAGTATTAAGAAGACAGGAGCAGAGATAATCACTTATGGAGCACCGGTATTACCTGGCTCGATGTTTACAATGGCTTATTTAGATGAAGTGCCTATTTTAGGGATCCCAGCTTGCGGTATGTATAATGAGACGACTGTCTTCGATTTGGTCTTTCCACGAGTATTAGCTGGGGAACGTTTGACGCGAGAAGATATTATTGATTTCGCTCACGGCGGATTATGTTTAAAGTGTGAAGTATGTCGCTATCCTAATTGTTCTTTTGGTAAAGGTTAATTTTAAGTTTTATTATTTAACGATTAATCTATAATTTAATCATGTTTAAATCTCTCACAACTGTTAATGGTTGTGAGTTTTTTTGTTTTATTGATTATTTTTGTAGTTTAAATAACATTTTTTAGTTAGCTGCAATATATTATTATAAGGAGGAGGGATTTTATGACTGATGATTTTAAGGAGTGTCCACCGAATACAGTAGGCTATATAGTACGTGAAGAAGATACATTCTTTCAATTAACCCAACGTTTTGAGACGACAGTTCCAGCTTTGATTGGTGCTAATCCGGGGGTTGATCCTGATAATTTGCAAGTTGGACAAAGGATCTGTCTGCCTTTACAGGAGCGTTTTCCATCCTGTCCTAACGGTAATTATTATCAGATTCGGCCGGGTGATACACTGTATGAGATTGCAGAGAAGTTTAATATTTCTGTTGCTGATTTAGAGGAGGCTAATCCGCGTTTAGAACCCAACAATTTAAGTATTGGTGAGATTATCTGCGTGCCGGTAGCAGTTCCACCGGTTGAATGTCCTGAGAATGCTGTTCCATATGAGGTTAGAGGCGGAGATTCTTTTTACTCTATTGCCAGGAAGTTTGGCGTGACAGTTGATAGTTTAATCGAGATAAATTCTGAAGTTAATCCAGAAGCAATATTAGTAGGTCAGATTATCTGCGTACCTGAAAGTGAGTAGTTTAAGCGGTGATTTTGCTTGCACAGTTAGAGTAACTGGACATATAGTAGATAATAAATAAGAAAAGCCCGCTTAATTAAGCGGGCTTTAATTAATTTATTGAGGTTTGCTAATAAAGAATTGAGTGAAGATATAACCATACTTCTCGCTAGATTTGATTCCTATTCCTACATGAGTATAATTAGGATTTAGAATATTCTCCTTATGTCCTTGAGAGTTCATTAGAGAGCGTTGAGCATCAACAACTGATGAATTACCAGCTATATTCTCTCCCGCTTGTTGATACTTAACTCCGAATCTATCTAACATATCAAATGGGCTACCATAGGTAGGAGAGTAGTGACTAAAGTAATTATTTTTGACCATATCTGCAGATTTTTTTCTAGCAATACTAGTAAGTTCATTATCAGCTTTAATAGGTGGTACATCATTATTTCTACGAGCTTGATTGACTAGCTCAACCATCTTCTGCTCCATACTAGATAGTTCTTGTACAGGAGTTGCGCTTTCATTATTTTCTTGATTCTGTTCTTGATTATCTTTATTTGGCTTTGGAGTAGGCTGTGGTTGAGGTTTGCGTTGAGGTTTGTCTTCTTTGATAATTGGTTGGGCTTTATTGGAATCTATACATCCAATTTTATTATTCTCAAGCCGTATGACATACCAATTATCTATCTCTCCTAATACTTCGGAGGTATCATTCTTATTGAGTGTAGTGATAGTAGTATAATTATCACCCGCTCCTGATTTTACCTCAGTGTTATTAGTAGTGATTTTGCAGTCTTCTACTTCATTTTCAAGAAAGATAGATGAAGTTTCCGGTTTGGCTAATTCTTTCTCTTTACTCTCCTGTTTAGGTTGTTGGTTAGCACATCCAATTGCTAATAGTGGAATTAAAATTAGAATGATTATCATGGTAAATCTCTTTTGCATATTTATAATCTCCTTTCAATTTTGAGTAGTAGGTAGTTATATTATCTGTTTGATTGATTATTAATATGATTATTTTTTGTGTCAATTTTGATCAAGAGTGTTTTCTTATTTCATTTAGAGTGTGTGGATAAACTTATCTATACTTTGGTGAATTGATTTATAGAATTTAAATTATACTTATTTTTGATTCATAGAAGCAGGAAAATGTACAAAATAGTAGAAATAGAAAATTAAGTATTGATTAATTAGGAGGTGAAGTAATGATTTTAAAGAGAGAAGATTTAACCTCGATTAAAGGAATTGGCGCTAGTACAGCAGATAGAATATTAAAGGAGTCAACAGAAATTTATAATTTTGAAGAGTTAAAGCAGGTTAAAGGAATTGGCTCTTCAATTTTTACAAGAATTAAGAATTATTATGATCTTTATGAAGTTAGCTTTAATCCTACTAATTATAATATTACAGAAGAGATTAATAACTTATTTATAGTAGGTGATCAAAACAATTGGAATGTTAATGATAGTAGATACTCATTAATTAAGAATTATCAAAAGTGGACAGGCTGTTTTAATTTAGCTGAAGGTTGTGAGTATAAATTGTTATATAATAGCAATAGCTGGCAAGAAGGAAAGCATATTGGTCAGAAGGGCTTGCAGTCTGCAGTAAATTTTGTGGTTAGAGGTTGATAATTTAGTTTTTTTATTAATCTTATAACTGCACTTTAATATACTCTAAACTCTAGAGTATATTTTTTATTGGAATATCAACAACAATATAAATGATATATTAGTTTATTACTACTTAGTCACTTATGAATATGAATATGAATATAAATAAAATCAAAATAATCAATTAATCACAAATTATAAAAAATATAATAAAGAAAAAAGGAGTAGATAAAAATGAAAAATAATTTTCAACAAATAATAATTAGTTTAGTATTAGCAGTAATTATTAATCTAATTACAACACCAGCTATCGAAGCAGACAAAACAACAAAGATGAATAATAGCGGAATATCAGTAATAGATAATATTAAAGAACTTTATACGATCAAGAAAGATACAGAAAGCAAACATCTTCCATTTATTTATTATATTAATGAAGCTGGAGTGATGGTTGGAGATTTTTACTATAATACTGATCTATTCGATAATCAAACAAAAATGATATCAGCTAGCATGTATGCTCCTAGTAGTCAGACTTTTACTTCTTTTACTCAAATTAGAGATTATCCATTGAGTAATAAGTTGAGTTTAGGTGGTGATTTAAAGATAATTAAGTATAATGACATTAAGAATGGAGCAATTGGTAATGATAGTGCTGATGAGAAGATTTCCGAAGAGTATTTTGGAGCTTTGGAAGAGTGGGGAAAATTAAAGAAAAGTCAAGATACTATTAAAGTGAATAGTACTAAAATGTCTACTGCAGAAGCTATATATAAAGTAGCAACAGATCAAGCAGAAAATGAAGAAGATATTAGAGATGCACTTTCTTCTGAAGAGGAAGAAATCTTAAACACTTTAGAACAAGATAGAGATAAGTTAGATGGTTACAGAAATTATGAAGGTTGGAATAATCATATAGCTATTAACTTAACTTATGAATTAGATGAACATAATGATCTAATTGCTGAGTATGCTTACGAAGAATTAACCAGTCAAGCTAGTGATTACAAATCCGATACTTTATCTTTAGCGTGGCGTAATCAGAATTTAGATCATAAGCTTGATCCACAACAAGGTTATAAGGTGATAACTAAAGTTAAAAAGAGTTTAAATTTATTAGGACATGATGGGGATAATGATTGGGATTATACTAAGTTAACCTTTGATGCACGTAGGTATATTCCTGTTTTTGATGATGCTACTTTAGCGGTAAGAATGAGAACTCAAAGTACTACTGGTGATCAAAGAAAAGATGGTGAACGAAGTGCATTAGAAAAATTTAGAACTGGTGATATTAGAGCGAATGTTTACACTTATGCTCCATTTTTTGATATGTCACTATTAGGAGATTTAAATACTATGAGAGGTTATCGTTACTATCGTTTCTATGATAATAATTCTGTTCTCTACCAGACGGAACTAAGGTTTCCTCTTGATAGTCTAATGACACGTTTACAGGGAGTAGTTTTTGCTGAAGCAGGACGAGTTAGTGATAATTTTAATACAGAGCTTTTTACTGAAGATTTACATTATTCAGGTGGAG
>JBNJEL010000010.1:0-29124 GCA_051745835.1 Bacillota bacterium | reverse complement strand
TCTTCTTGAGATCGATCTTCATCTGAACTCACTATAGCCCCTCCTTACTATATAATTACTCCTTAAAGATAAAAAAATACAAAAAAGGAGAATAAGAAAAACTTATTCTCCTTTGGCAACTCTTATTCTATTGATAGCTCGTTTTAAAGCCATATCAGCTCGAGCTGCATTAATCTTAGAATCATTACTATTCAAACGTCTTTCAGCTCGTTCTTTAGCATCTTTAGCCCGATCTACATCAATCTCATCGGGAAATTCTGCTGTATCAGCTAAAATATTAATCTGATCAGGATTTACTTCCATAAAACCGCCACTAGTAGCGATCTCATATTCCTTACCATCCTGTTTAATCTTAATCTCTCCTATATCTAATCCCGTAATTAACGGAGCGTGATTAGGTAGGATACCTAAGTCACCATCTATAGCAGGTACAATTACCATTTCTACCTCTTCGCTATAGACAACGCGCTCTGCAGTTAAGATATCAACCTGTACGGTCTTAGCCATCTTATTCACTTCCTTCTAATTCTTTAGCCTTTTCTTGTGCTTCTTCTATGCCACCAACCATATAGAAGGCATCTTCTGGTAAGTCATCATGTTTACCATCAAGAATCTCTTCAAATCCTCTAATTGTATCATTGATAGAAACATATTTACCAGGTAGACCAGTAAAGTGTTCAGCTACAAAGAACGGCTGAGATAAGAACTTCTCAATCTTACGAGCTCGTTCTACAGTTAACTTATCTTCTGGTGATAATTCATCCATACCTAAGATAGCAATAATATCCTGTAAATCTTGATACTTCTGTAAAGTCTCTTGGACTCTACGCGCAACTTCATAGTGCTTATCACCAATAATACTTGGGTCTAAGATAGTAGAAGTTGAATCTAATGGGTCAACCGCTGGATAAATACCTTTCTCAGTTAATGCTCTAGATAATACCGTTGTCGCATCTAAGTGAGCAAAAGTAGTTGCTGGAGCAGGGTCAGTTAAGTCATCGGCAGGTACATAAACGGCCTGCACAGATGTAATTGATCCTTTATTAGTAGAAGTAATTCGCTCCTGTAAAGCACCTACGTCTGTAGCTAATGTTGGCTGATAACCAACCGCTGATGGCATACGACCAAGTAACGCCGATACCTCAGAACCAGCTTGGATAAAGCGGAAGATATTATCAATAAATAATAGTACGTCCTGTCCAAACTCATCACGGAAGTGCTCCGCCATTGTTAATCCTGTTAGACCTACTCTCATTCGAGCTCCAGGAGGTTCATTCATCTGACCATAAACTAAAGCAACCTTATCTAATACTCCTGACTCTTTCATCTCTAACCATAAGTCATTACCTTCTCGTGTACGTTCACCTACACCAGTAAATACAGAATAACCACCATGTTCAGTAGCAATTCGGTTAATTAACTCCATAATTAAAACTGTCTTACCAACACCGGCACCACCAAATAGACCAACTTTACCACCGGCAACATATGGAGCTAGTAAGTCTACTACCTTAATACCAGTTTCAAAGATCTCAACAGAAGTAGTCTGCTCATCAAAATCTGGTGCATCTCTGTGAATTGGCTTCTTAGCATCAGCATCTACTGGACCTTCATTATCAACAGTATCTCCTAATACATTAAAGATCCGTCCTAAACATTCTTCACCTACAGGTACCGAAATTGGAGCTCCAGTATGAATAGCTTCCATACCTCTTACTAATCCATCAGTAGAAGACATCGCTACACCTTTAACACGGTTATCTCCTACTTGGTGTAAAATCTCTACTGTAACATCTATATCTTTATCTTCATTAACAACTTTAACAGCATCCAAAATGTTCGGCAGACTTTCAGCGTCAAATTCAAACTCTACAACTGGACCGATAACTTCCGCTACACGCCCAACATTTTGGCCCTTATTTTCACTCATCATAATACCTCCTTCATATCTTTTCTATCAATTAATCTAATGCTTCTGCTCCCGCAGCAATTTCAGAAATTTCCTGAGTAATCTCAGCCTGTCTTGCTCGGTTAAAGGTACGAGTTAATTCTCCAATCATCTCTTCAGCATTATCAGTAGCTGAATCCATAGCTGTCATTCGAGCTGCAAATTCACTTGCTTTAGCCTCTAATAAAGCACCAAAGATTACATTACGTAGATACTTTGGTAAGACTACATCTAACACTTCACTAGCAGACGGTTCATAGATATATTCACTTTCAGTCTCTTCTTCACATAGATCATCAGTCTCTACTGGTAATAACTGCATCTGCTTAACTTCATGATTAATTACCGAATTAAACTGAGTATAGATTAGATAAACCCTATCTAAGTCACCATCTTGATATAAATCACTTGCTTCTTTGGCTATCTCTTCAGCCAATCTAGGTCCAGGTTCATCATCAAGATCTAAATATTCAGAAAAAACTTCAAGCTCATTTCGATCAAAGAAGCTTTTAGCCTTCTTACCAATAGCAATCATACCCGCATCATCTGGACTGCTAATATAATCAGCCGTCTCCAATTCTTCTTCAACTTTACGGATAATCTGCGTATTATAAGGACCACATAGTCCTCGATCACCGGTTATAACAATATAGCCAACCTTATCTACTTCATCTTTTTGCTCTAATAAAGGATGAAGATCTTCATTAACTCGACTTAGAGCATTCTGTAAAGTCTTACACGTTGTGTTAAAGAAAGGCTTAGCATCTTCAGCTCTATTTTGAGCTCCTTTTAACTTAGCTGAAGCTACCATCTTCATTGCTCTTGTTATCTTCTTAGTATTTTCTACACTATTTATTTGACGCTTAATATCGCGCATACTTTGCATAGTGATCACCTCACTTCCTTATAAGCTAACTTAAAGGAAATAATTAAGCAGTCTCTTCTTGCTCACTAGCTATAAAAGTATCTTGAAACTCTTCAATAGCTGAAACTAACTTATCTTCAGTCTCTTCATCTAACTCTTCACTCTCTTTAATAGTCTCTGATATCTCAGAATAGTTACTATGCACAAAATCTAATAACTCTTCTTCGAAACGACTAACATCCTCTACAGCAACATCATCCATAAAGCCTTTAGTTACAGCGTAGATACTAACTACCTGATCTTCAACTTCCATTGGATTATTTTCTGGCTGCTTTAAGACTTCAACTATTCTATCACCACGAGCTAATTTCTGCTGAGTTGATTCATCAAGATCAGAACCAAACTGAGCAAATGCTTCTAATTCTCGATACTGTGATAGATCTAAACGTAAAGTACCAGCTACATCATTCATCGCATCAATTTGAGCATCTCCACCTACTCGAGATACAGAGATACCAACATTAATCGCTGGTCTTACACCAGAGTTAAATAATTCACTCTCTAAATAGATCTGTCCGTCAGTAATAGAGATAACGTTAGTTGGAATATAAGCTGAAACGTCACCAGCTTGCGTTTCGATAATCGGTAAAGCAGTTAAAGAACCTCCACCTAAATCGTCATTTAATTTAGCAGCTCGCTCTAATAGACGAGAATGTAAATAGAATACATCACCTGGATAAGCTTCTCGTCCCGGTGGTCTACGTAATAATAAAGACATTTCTCGATAAGCTACCGCGTGCTTAGATAGATCATCATAGATAACTAATACATCTTTACCATCATGCATAAACTCTTCACCCATTGCACAACCGGCATAAGGTGCAATATACTGTAATGGGGCCGGATCACTGGCATTTGCGGCAACAACAATCGTATGATCCATCGCATCATTATCTTCTAATCTATTTACTACTTGAGCAACAGTTGATGCTTTCTGCCCAATAGCAACATAGATACAGATAACATCCTTATCACGCTGATTAATAATCGTATCAATACCAATAGATGTCTTACCAGTCTGACGATCACCGATAATTAATTCTCGCTGTCCTCGTCCGATCGGTACTAAGGAGTCAACAGCTTTAAGTCCTGTCTGTAGCGGTTCTTTTACAGGAGTTCGATCTACCACGCCCGGTGCTTTAGATTCAACTGGACGCTGCTTATCGGTATTAATTGGACCTTTACCATCAATTGGCTGACCTAAAGAATCTACAACGCGACCAACCATTTCATCGCCAACTGGTACACTAACAAGTTCACCAGTTCGTTCTACGCTATCTCCTTCTTCAATCTCTTTTTCGTCACCTAAGATTACACAACCAATACTATCTTCTTCTAAGTTTAAAGCCATACCATAAACTTCACTAGAAAACTTTAGAAGTTCACCAGCCATGGCATCTTCTAAACCATAGATTTGTGAAATACCGTCACCTACACTTAAAACAGTACCAACACTTGCTGTCTCTAACTCTTTCTCATAACCTTCGATCTGATCTTTAATAATCGAAGTTATCTCTTCTGGTTTTAAATTCATGGAATTAATTCACCCCTACTTCCATTTTAGTGAGATCACTCTTCATTGACTCAAGATGCTTCACTAAACTACCATCTATTACTTGATCATCAATTTTGATCACTAAACCACCAATTAAACTAGAATCAACCTTAACATTTAAACTTACTTCCTTATCAGTTAAGTCTTCTAGCTTACTTCTTAGTTTATTCTCATTCTCAGTAGTTAACTCTTGAGCACTCTTAACTTGTACCTCTAATAAATCCTGCTGCTGATTCATTAATTGAATATAATTATCAGCAATGGCTTCTAAAAACATCTCTCTACGCTTATCAATCAATAACTTAACAAAATTTTCTACCGTCTGTGATACTTCTGAACTAAAGATCTGCTCTACTAATGCTTTCTTATTTTGTTGAGCAATTCGCGGATGGTAGATTACTTCATTTAAATCTTCATGTTCTTGAATAGTTTCAATTATTGTAGTGAGCTCTTTAGCTATTAATTCAGCCTCTTCTTTTTCAATAGCTAATTCAAATAATGATTGACTATACTTCTCGGCTATCTGATTATTTAACATTGCATCTCACCTATCTTCTCACTATCTAGCTGATCAATATATTCACTCACTATCTGTTCTTGAGCTTGCTGATCAATTGACTTTTCTAATAACTTTTCTGCAATTAAGACAGACATAGTAGCTACCTCATCACGCATCTCAGACATAGCCTCTCGTTTAGATCTTGCAATCTCTTCTTCAGCTTTATTGATCTTACGATTAGCTTCTTCATTAGCTTCTTGTAAAATCTCTGATTTTTCCTGCTCAGCCTTTTGGCGAGCTTTACTTCTAATCTCTTGTGCCTCTTGGCGAGCATTAGCTAGCTCTTCCTCATACTTCTCTTTTAACTCTTGTGCTTCTTGACGCTTCTGCTCAGCTTGAGACAGATCGCTTTCGATCTTATTTGATCTCTTATCTAATACCTCAGTAATTGGCTGATAAAGATACTTTACTAAGATAAACATTAGAATAAAGAAGTTAAGGACTTGCCAAAACATTCCCCAATCAAGACTAATCATAACTTCTAGCCCCCTTTCTAGAACATAACACCTGCTAACTATTAATTCTTAGCTTAATTTCACTCTATAGTAATAAATTAGTTACATAGTTATCAAACATAAAGGAGATTTAAGGAAAGAAAAGTATAACCTTCACAATACTTTTCTTTCCCCATCATAACCAATAAATTTTAATTCTGCAATCACTGTTCTTAATTAACCTAAGAACGGATTAGCGAAGATTAATAGTAAAGCAACAACTAAAGCATAAATACCAGTAGACTCAGCAACTGCCTGACCTAATAACATAGTTCGGATAATATCTCCTTGAGCCTCAGGTTGTCTAGCTACTGACTCTGCAGCTCTACCAGCAGCATAACCCTGACCAATTCCTGCACCAATACCTGCAACCATAGCAATTCCTGCTCCTACAACAGAAGCAGCAGTAATAATAGTCTCAGCATCCATGACTATTTTACCCCCTTTCTCAAATTTGATATAGTACATTAAAAGTGGAACAAACCTTATTGCAATTCAACATATCTATACAGATTTAATTTCTAGCAACAGAGATATAAGCAATAGTTAACATGGTAAAGATAAATGCCTGCAATCCTCCTACAAACAGATCAAACCAAGCTTTAAGTGGAACAGGAATAACCCACGGTACAAACTTCATAATAATTGCTAAAATAATCCCTCCACCTACTATATTACCAAATAAACGAAAGCCTAACGAAATAGGCTTAGCTAACTCTCCAATAATGTTAATTGGTAACAGTAAAATAGTTGGCTCAGCAAACTCTTTGAGATAATCAATTCCTTTCTTCTCCATTCCATAATAGTGAGTAGCTATAAAGACTACTATAGCTAATCCAATTGGAGTATTTAAATCCTCAGTTGGAATAGGTAAAAAAGGAACTACACCCAATAGATTAGATACCCCTACCAGTAAGCCAATTGTTCCTACTAATGGTAAGAAACGCTTACCCTGGTTAGGTAGCATCTGTTCAATTAAGCCTAAGATAGCCTCGATATACATCTCAGCTACATTCTGTGTTCCGGAAGGAACCATCTTAATCTGCTTACTAGCTACAATAGCAAAGATAGCTAAAGCTAATGTAATTAACCAGCCAACTACAACTGTATCAGTCACTGGTAAACCAAATAATGTAAATAATACCTGCGGCCCAGCACCCATACTATCTCACCTCCTCATATCTTATTCTTTAATTCACTAAATTATCTAAGTAATCCCTTGCTTCACGATATAGTGTAGTAGTCACTATAGTAAGCTTCACCATAAAAAGACCAATAACTGTAGCTAAAAAGTTTAAATGGTCTACTTGTAGTGCAGTATAGAGTACTACTCCTAAAATCAAGTAACGAATTAAGTATTTTTTAAAGACTGAGCTCTGTGCTCCCTTAATCTGCATTGTTACAGCTTCATCAATTGATAAAGCTAATAATCTAAACATTAATAACGAAATTAGACTACCTAATAAATAACCTAAGACCCAATCTAATCGCAGACTCAAAGCTAAAAGCAACGTCATTAAACCTACCGCTTTCAATACTTGTCCTCTAATTTCAGCTTCTGTCTGCTGCCAACCCTGTTCCAATCAAGTCACTCCTCATTAATTATAGAATAAATATGTTTATAAATGCCTAAAAAACCTGCTGCTACTCCTAATAAGGTAAAGAGTGCAGTGCAGATAAATGGTAGACCTAACAGACCATCGAAATAATTTCCTATAAAGAAACCAATTCCAATTGAACTGATCATAATTAAGCCTAATTGAGTTATCAGACTCATCATCTGTAAGATCTGCTGCATATCTTCCTTATTGATCATTATTAATTATCACCACTTATTATCTCAAACTCTACTAACTATTAACTACTTTTTCTATATAGAATTATATTCTCCTCCATAACTGCTTTATAAAATTATCTATATTTTATTTATACCTCTTATGGGTTTCTATATCTTAAACTATTATTCCTGCAAAAATTACTTTGAATTTTTAGATAAGAATACTAATTAAAATAAATAATCAACTAAAATATCTTTAATCTGTTCCGCTGCCTGACCTGTACCATAAATTTCTTCAGTTATATTACAATCTCTATTCTGCTTCTGTTCTAATAATGCTAAACTCTGCGTAATTATCTGTTGTTGATCAGTACTTACTAATCGAATATTACCTGCAGTAATAGCTTCTGGGCGTTCAGTGGTTTCTCTTAATAATAGAACTAATTTGCCTAAGACAGTAGCTTCCTCTTGAATTCCACCGGAATCTGTCCAGATTAAGTTCACTCTAGCTAATAAATTAATAAATGTTTCATAATTTAGAGAATTCAATAAATAGACATTAGCTAAATCCCCTAATTCCTCTTCTACTATACTCTGCACTTTAGGATTAGGATGGACTGGAAATATAACTTTTAGCTTAGGACGTAGGTTAACTAATTTCTGCAGAGTTTGACAGATAGTAAGTAACGGCTCTCCTAAATTTTCTCTGCGATGTACCGTTAATAATAATGTCTCTTGTTCAGTAAAATCTAGTTTCTGTAAGCAAGAAACTCTAAATTGATAGTCTGGATTATAAATAGAAGTTAAAGCATCTACGACAGTATTTCCCGTAACAAAGATAGACTCTTTAGCTACTCCTTCCTGCAATAAATTATCAGCAGCGGACTCTGTAGGAGCAAAATGAAGATCAGCTAAGACTCCACTTAACCGCCGATTAACTTCTTCAGGATAAGGATTATACTTGTCATAACTACGCAGTCCTGCTTCTACATGACCAACTGGAATCTGATGATAAAAGCCAGCTAAAGCACCTACAAAAGCAGTCGTTGTATCGCCATGAACTAATAAGATATCAGGATCTTCTTCCTGCAAAATTGTGCCTAACTGCTTTAAAGCTTGGGTAGTAATCATTTCTAGAGTCTGTTCTTGCTGCATAATATTCAAATCATAATCAGGTCTAATAGCAAATAACTTAAGTACCTGATCTAATAGTTCGCGATGTTGAGCTGTAACAATTACTACTGGTTCTAGCTCTACACTAGATTCTAATTCTTTAATTACAGGCATCATCTTAATTGCTTCGGGTCTAGTACCAAATACTAAAGCTACTTTCTTAATTATTCCACACCACCTTTAGCCCTAGATAATAAACACTTAGTCACTAATTAATCTTATTATATTATTCCGCCCATAAATTATGTATAGTACCGACTACTTTCCTAATCAGTCGGCACTACTTTATTATTTAGCGACTCCATTAATCATTACTGCTACTAGCCCTAAAGTGATACTAACCAAATAAAGAACAATTACAGTCTCTTTTTGAGTTAAACCTAACTCTAACAGACGGTGGTGTAGATGACTTTGGTCTGCTTTAAAGATAGATTTCCCACTGTAATGTCGTCTAATGATAGCTAATAATGTATCAACAATTGGCACCCCTAATGCTAAAACAGGAATCACTAACGTTATTGCAGCTGCACTCTTTAATGCTCCCATAATCGAAATCACTGCTAACAAGAATCCTAAAAGTAGCGAGCCACTATCTCCCATGAATATAGAGGCAGGATTGAAGTTATACTGTAAGAAACCGATACAAACTCCAACAATCATAACAGCTAGAGTCATTACCATTAGATTAGTTTCCTGTCCTGCTACTATAAATAGAGTAACTGCTGCAATAGCCGCAATCCCTGCTGCTAATCCATCTAAGCCGTCAATTAAGTTAACTGTATTAGTAATACCTACAATCCAAATTATAGTTAACGGTAGACTAAAATAACCTAAAGATAGTACTCCACCTAAAGGATTAGTGATAAATTCAATCTTAATCCCTAACTTTATGACCACTAAAGCAGCCGCCAACTGACCAATCAGCTTACTAATAGGCGTTAGCTCATAGTAATCATCAATCAGACCAACAACTAAGATTAATGTACTACCAACTATTAAACCGACTAACTTTAAATCAAGAGATAAGGTGGTCAAAATAGCTGTTATAAAGCCTAAATAGATAGCTAAACCACCCCAATTTACCACAGCGTGTTGATTAATTCGACGTAGATTAGGCTGATCAACTGCTCCAATCTTGAGTGCTAACTGTGATACAATAGGAGTTGAAAGATAAGTCACTACGAAAGCAATCATAAAAGCAGTTATCTGTTGGTTCATCTTCTACTACATCCTTTCTGTAGCTTCAGTCAACCCCTATTCTATAAGATTATATAATTATCGTCAATTCCAACTTATGTTAATAATCAATCTGTCTAACTTCAATGCCTGCTTCTGCTAACATATCCATAGCTAACTCGTCGGGATAAGAGTCACCAATAATAATCGACTCAATTCCAGCATTAATGATCATCTTAGCACATAAAATGCAGGGCTGATGAGTACAATATAAAGTTGCTCCTTTAATGGAAACTCCCTGTAAAGCAGCTTGAATAATAGCATTCTGCTCAGCATGTAAGCCACGACATAACTCATGTCTCTCACCAGACGGTACCTGATTTTTTTCTCTAATACAGCCTGTCTCACGACAGTGCTTTAAGTTACTTGGTGCCCCATTATAACCAGTAGCTAAGACATGTTTATCTTTAACCACCAAAGCTCCTACATTACGCCGCAAGCAAGTAGATCGTTTAGCAACTACTGTAGTTAATTCTAAAAAGTATTGATCCCAGCTAGGTCTACAATCTGACTCTGGTTCTTCTAAATTATTTAGTTCCATATAATCTGTCACCGGCATCTCCTAAACCCGGAAGAATATAGGCATGATCATTTAACTTTTCATCAACTGCCGGAGTATAGATATCGACATCAGGATGTGCCTCTTGTAGACGTTCAATTCCTTCTGGAGCTGCTAAAAGACAGACAAATTTTATATTCTGACAGCCGCGATCCTTCACAAATTGAATTCCTGCTTCTGCTGAACCACCCGTAGCTAACATTGGATCAACGACAATTAGTTCTCTATTCTCTACATCAGAAGGCATCTTACAGTAATATTCTACCGGTTCTAGAGTATCAGGATCACGATATAAACCTACATGTCCTACTTTTGCTGCAGGAATTAACTTTAAAAATCCATCTACCATTCCTAAACCAGCACGTAAAATTGGTACAATCCCAACCTTCTTACCAGAGATCACCTTAGATTCTGTAGTCGCTAAAGGCGTCTCTACCTCAATATCCTGTAAGGGAAGATTTCGTGTTACTTCATAAGCTAATAGAGTAGATACTTCATCAACTAACTCTCTAAACTCTTTAGCCCCCGTCTCTTTATTTCTAATATGTGTTAGTTTGTGTTGGATGAGGGGATGATCAATAATATGCACTTCACTCATTTTCTTTAGCTCCTCCTTAATTATTAGATATCTGTTATCTTATTGATTCTTCTTTCATGTCTACCACCATCAAATTCTGTATCTAACCAGACCTTAACTATTTCTAAAGCTAACTGTTTGCCAATTACTCTATCACCCATTGTTAAGACATTAGAGTTATTATGTGCTCTAGTTGCTCGAGCTGAGAATAAATCATGACAGAGTGCTGCTCTAACTCCTTCGACCTTATTAGCAGTAATTGACATCCCAATCCCTGTACCACAGATTAAGATCCCGCGTTCAAACTCTTCATTAGCTACCGCTTCGGCAACCGGGATAGCAAAATCAGGATAATCTACTGATTCAGTAGAGTAAGTACCAAAGTCTTTGTACTCTATTCCTGTCTTTTCGAGATACTCTTTAATTACTTCTTTTAATTCATAACCTCCATGGTCACTTCCTAAAGCTACCTTCATTCTACTTAACCTCCAATTTATTCTTTGATTTTATCTAAAGCTAACTTAATATGCTCTTTAATCTCTTTAGCACACTGACGATATACAGAAGAAGGTTGTCCAATTGGATCACTAATATCTAAATCTTTTACTTCCTTCTGTAACTTCTTTAATTTTTCTTTATCATCCGCAATCTCTTTAGAAAGCTCTTCTTCTAGATGATTTAACTCATCTTCTATCTCTTCAATCTCATGGATTAATTCCTGATGACGTTTTCTTAGCTGTTCAATCTTAGCACCTTTATCATCTAAAAATGCTTCTCGTTGATTATTAATCCGATTATAGATTTCTTCTATCTTAGCAGTCTTCTCTTCTAGCTCATCTAAATCTTCGGAGAACTCTTTTAAAGCATAGACCTTATCCTTGCTCTCAGGTACTTTATTAAGCACTGTATCCTTATGCTGACGAGTCATAGTCAAAATCAGGTCAGCTTCTTTAACTAAATCAGCAGTTAATTTCTGTGCTTCATGATCAGAAATATCTATTCCCTGCTCCTTCATTACCTGTTGGGCTTGTAAAGATGGAGGTCTACCATCAACAGCCGAAACTCCTGCCGACATTACCTCATACTCCTCACAGTCAACTAAGTCTTTAAATATATATTCAGCCATGCTACTGCGGCAGGTATTTCCAGTACAGACAAATAAAATTTTAGACGCCATTCCTCAACCTCCTTTAGCTCACTTTAAACCTTTATCACTCGATAACCAGCAGCCTTTCTTAAACGATTCATAATTGCTAAACCTAATCCAGTAGTGCTAACCCCTTCAATTAGGATAATATCGCACTTAGCTTGATCGAACTCTCTTAATAATTTAAATAGATTAGCGCTAATAGTACTTAACTGCTGACGACTACCCATCACTTCCACTTGACCTTGGGGATATTCATCTTCATTCTCGCTAGTAGCCATAATCCCAACTTTATTACCAGTAGCTAGATGCTCCTTAGTTAATGATCTAATCTTCGCTGCTACTTGCTTACTACTACCTTCTACTAATAAGACTTCAGCCTCAGGAGAGTAATGTTGATACTTCATTCCTGGAGCTAAAGCTTGTTGATCATCCGCTTTAAGTTCAGCTTTAACTGCTGAATCAATCTTAACTGTCCCTAGTAGTGATTCTAACTCTTCATAAGTAATACCGCCAGGGCGCAGTAAAGTAGGCACTTCACTAACTAAACTGACTACAGTTGACTCCACACCAATTCCAGTCGGTCCGCCATCTAAAACAGCATCGATTCGTCCAGCTAAATCTGCCACTACATGTTCAGCTCGCGTAGGACTTGGTCGTCCCGATAGATTAGCACTAGGAGCAGCAATCGGCAGTTTACTACTACGCAACAGCTCTAAAGCTAATTTATGGTCAGGTAACCTCACCGCTACTGTCTCTAATCCACCAGTAGTAATATCAGGTACTAGATCTTCCTTCGGCAATACCAAAGTAAGCGGTCCAGGCCAGAATCTATCACTTAATAATTTAACCTCAGGAGGTATCTCTAATACCAAATCTTTTAACTGATTTAATGAACCAATATGTACTATTAATGGATTATCAGCCGGTCTACCCTTAGCTGCAAAGATACTCTCAACAGCTGCTGGATCTAAAGCATTAGCTCCCAATCCATAAACAGTCTCAGTAGGAAAAGCAACCAATCCTCCACTGCTTAAAATCTCAGCACACTCTCTAACTGCTGACTGATCATCAATTGTAAATAATTTAGTACCATTAATCTCTTCCATTATATTCTCTATATCCTTTCATACTCTACGCTACTTGAGTTTACGATA
Source organism: Bacillota bacterium (assembly GCA_051745835.1). GTDB lineage: Bacteria > Bacillota > Halanaerobiia > Halobacteroidales > Acetohalobiaceae > JBNJEL01. Next base: position 16,017 of record JBNJEL010000010.1, on the reverse strand, counting down.
AACTTTAATTACTTTATCGTATATAGTATATACCATTTTAAATACTTTGTTAAGGCTAATACTTATTCTTTTCCTACAAATCTCGACAATAAAATAGAGCTGAAAAGATAATGATGATATCAATTTCCAGCCCTTAAGAATAATCTACAGTATGCTATTTTAATTATCTTCTTAGTTTACATCAATCATCGCATTAACAATGTCTGATTTACTAATAATTCCTACTATCTCATCAGCTTCGACTATAATTGCTTCTCTAATATCCTGACTAATCATTGTAGCAGCAATCTGAGTAATAGGTGTATCATAGTCGAAAGTATAAGCCTTCACCAGATGATCTAAGACACTCTCATCTAGACCAGCTACCAACTTTTTACGATAGAGATCAGCATCAGGAAGATAAAAATTATCCCCTAACAGCTCTAAACAGCTAGGAAGAGGCATTCTGATTAAGACCTTCTCATTAATTAAACCTAATAGTCCTTCTTCTGGATCAACTACCGGCACGGCACTAATTCGCTCATTAACCATTAAACAAGCTATGTCGCGTAAATTAGCTTCGGGACCTACAGTAATTACCTCTGAAGTCATAATCTCTTTTAATTCAATCAGTAATCCCCCCTAAGATAATAATATAATTTACAACTTACAATCTACTTTCTGACCACTAATAACCCTAGGTTTACCTGCATAATCATTAACCACTTCTAGATTAGTATAACCATTATCTGATAATAATTTATTTACTTCAAACCGCTGATTAGCTCCGATTTCTAATGCTATTATACCATCAGCAGCTAATAATTGCCAAGCATCAGTAATGATTTGACGATAGTATTTTAGACCTTCACTACCACCAACTAAAGCTAACTCAGGCTCATGTTGTAACTCAGGCTGTAAATTTTGTAATTCATCTTGAGCTATATATGGGGGATTAGAAAGAATTAGATCAATCTCTTGCTCTAATTCCATAATTGGTTCTAATAGATCTCCCGTTAAAAAATTAATCTCTTCATAGACACCATGGTAACGCGCATTCTCTTTAGCTACCTGTAAAGCAGACTGAGATAGATCAGTAGCAATATAATTAAGCTCTAACTGACTATCCTGTAGTAATTTAGCTAAACTGATAATAATAGCTCCACTTCCAGTACAGAGATCAACTATTGTCAACTCTTCTCTCTCGTCCCAAGATTCAATCTGATTCTTAGCCTCTTCTACTAAGTGCTCAGTTTCAGGACGGGGAATTAAAACATCTTCAGTAACCTTAAATTTAAGCGACATAAATTCTTGGTAACCAATAATATAAGCAACCGGAATCCGCTTAGAACGCTTAACTACTCGTTTACGATACTCATTTATCTCTTCTTCGGTGAGTGGACGATCAAATTCAACATATAAGTTAATTCGTTCTATATCTAAAATATCTGCCAATAAGACTTCAGCATCTAAACGGGGGGATTCGATCTCATACTTTTTAAAGTGTTCGGTCGTTCTCTGTAAGATTTCCTTAATAGTTAATCTCTCTGTCAAGTCAAGCACCTACTTTCTTAACTATGCATCTGCTCTAACATCTTAGTCTGATCAGCAGTAATTAATTTATCAATTAGATAATCGATTTCACCTTCTAAAGTACTCTCTAGTTGGTGAGTAGTAAAGTTAATCCGATGGTCTGTAATTCTACCTTGCGGGAAGTTATAAGTTCTAATTCGTTCACTACGACCTCCGGAACCAATCTGTGTCTTACGCTGTTCTGCTACTTCTGCCTGCTGCTCAGCTTCAATCTTCTCTTTAATCCGTGACTTTAAGACCCGCATTGCTTTCTTCTTATTCTTATGCTGAGACTTCTCATCCTGACAAGAGACGACTACTCCAGTCGGTTCGTGAGTAATTCTAACTGCCGAATCAGTAGTATTAACACTTTGACCACCTGGGCCGCTGGAGCGATAAGTATCGATCGTTAAATCATTTTGACTAATATCTACCTCTACATCTTCTGCTTCCGGTAAGACAGCAACAGTAGCGGTAGAAGTATGAATTCGTCCACTTGATTCTGTAGATGGTATTCGCTGAACACGATGCACTCCACTTTCATACTTTAAGCGACTGTAAGCACCTTTACCTTCAATGACAAAGATAATCTCTTTAAAACCGCCCACTTCCGAAGCGCTAGAACTCATAATCTCAACTCCCCAGTTCTGCTTTTCAGCGTAGCGGGAGTACATTCGATAAAGTTCTCCAGCAAATAAGGCAGCTTCATCTCCACCAGCACCACTTCTAATCTCTACAATAACATTCTTTTCATCATTAGGATCTTTAGGGATTAACATTAACGGTAATTTTTCTTCTAATTCCTCTTGGCGCGGCTCTAACTCTTCTAACTCCATCTCAGCTAATTCTACTGCTTCTGGGTCATCTTCCATTGCTAATAACTCTTTAGCTTCCTCTATTTCAGACATAAGCTCTTTATATTCGCGATACTTAGTGACAATCTCTTTAAGGTCAGCATGTTCTTTAGATAACTTCTGAAACTTCTGCTGGTTATTAATTACTTCCGGATCACTTAACATCTTCTGTAGTTCTTCATATCTCTCTTCTGCTTCCTCTAAAGCTTCTTTACAATCAAGCATAAATCAACCTACTACTAGCAATTAGCAGGTCTTTTCACCTCCGCTTATTTATAGTTGTTAAGTTTATCTGCTTAAGATGAACTATTTATATATTTTATCACTTTTTATTTGGTAATTCAAAATTTAATCGACCACCAATAAAACAAGAAGCCGCCCCTTGAGGCGACTTAATTAATCCTCTTCTAACTCTAATACTCCTTCTAAAGCCTTAATTGCTACTGCTAACTGTCTGCGGTTAGGTTCTCTAGTTGTTAGTTTCTGCAACCACAATCCCGGTAGGGAGATTAATTGGACTAAAGAATTACTATCTTTCTTACCCGCTAACTTAATCAATTCATAAGATATGCCAGCTACCAAAGGCAGTAAAGCAATATGAATTAAAATACGATTAATTAAACTAGGTTGTCCAAAGAATGAAAACAATAACACACTAATAATCATCACTAACAGCAAGAAACTAGTTCCACATCGTGGATGTAGAGTGCTATATTGCTCTGCATTACTAATGCTTAACGGCTGATTAGATTCATAATTATAGATCACTTTATGTTCTGCTCCGTGGTATTGGAAGACACGATTAATATCATCTAACCGGGAAATGAGTAGAATATATATTAAAAAGACTGTAACTTTAATAATTCCTTCTAATAAATTCAACAAAAATGTAGATTCTAGATAAGGTTGCACTAACTTAATTGCTGAAGCAGGCAGTACAATAAATAATAAGATTGCTAAACCTAAAGCAAAACCAATAGTCGAAATCAATTCCCAAGTAGTCAACTCTTCCTCTTCATCTTCTGCTACCTGATTAGCAGAAAAAGTTAGTGCCTGCATACCTAAGACTAGTGACTCAAAAAGAGAAACTACGCCCCGCACTAAAGGTTTACCTAAGATAGTAAATTTATCAGTAATTGAGTTTAGTGGCTTAGTATGAAGGGCAATCTCATCTGCTTCATTTCTAACAGCTACCGCTAAATTATCCTCACCACGCATCATAACTCCTTCGATTACTGCTTGACCACCATACTGATAAGTAGCTTGTTGGTCATCTGCCATATAATCTCGCTCCTTTAATAAAGAAAATAGCAGAGCATAAAGCCCTGCTGTTTAATTATTACTCAAGTCCATATTTTTTCTTAAAGCGTTCTACTCTACCACCACGATTACTCTTTCGCTGCTTGCCTGTATAGAAAGAATGGCAATTAGAGCAGACCTCTACACGCAAATCGCCTTTAGTACTCTTAGTTTCGAAAGTTTCACCACAAGCACATGTAATTGTGGCTTCCTTATATTCTGGTTGAATATCCTTTTGCATAGCTTTATCACCTCTTTTTATTGTACAAGTTTTGACTGTATCATTATAACATAAGTCAAGATAAATTTCAATTACTTACCGCCAAACGCTTTCTGTAATGAATTTAACATCTGCTTATTAGAATCTGTGCTATTAATATGTTTAATAAAGGAGCTAATTACTTCTGCTTTAGAGAGTTTATTAATCTCTCGACGTAGAGTCCACATTGTATCTAATTCTGTCTTATCCAGTAATAACTCCTCTTTACGCGTTCCAGACCGCTGGACATCTATTGCCGGGAAGAGTCGCTTCTCAGCTAAAGTTCTATCTAAGTGTAATTCCATATTACCTGTTCCTTTAAATTCTTCATAGATTACATCATCCATCCGACTACCGGTCTCAATTAAAGCAGTTGCTAAAATTGTTAAACTACCGCCCTCTTCTATATTTCTAGCTGCTCCAAAGAAACGCTTAGGTTTGTGCAGAGCAGTAGGGTCTAAACCACCCGATAGTGTCCGACCGCTTGATGGTACATTGACATTATAAGCTCTAGCCAAGCGCGTAATACTATCAAGTAGAATAATTACATCCTTCTTCTGTTCTACTAGACGCTTAGCTTTCTTAAGTACTAACTCTGAAACTTTAATATGATTCTTCGGCGGCTCATCAAAAGTAGAACTAATTACTTCCGCATCAACCGAACGCTTCATATCAGTTACTTCCTCAGGCCGTTCATCAATTAATAAGATCATTAACTTAGCATCCAAACACTGTTTAGCGATACTATTAGCAATCTTTTTTAATAAGACGGTCTTTCCTGCTTTCGGTGGTGCAACAATTAATCCCCGCTGCCCCTTACCGATAGGCGCTACTACATCAATTAAACGAGTCGATACATCATGCGGTCGATCCTCTAAGCTAATGCGTTCTTGAGGGTATAATGGGGTTAAGTCCTCAAAGTAGGCCCGCTGCGAAGCTAACTCAGGATCTTCATAATTGACAGCTTCAATTCTTAACAGAGCAAAGTAACGCTCATTATCTTTAGGTTTACGCACCTGCCCTGATACTACATCGCCTGTTCTAAGATCAAATCTCCTAATCTGAGAAGCCGAAATATAGATATCATCAGTACTCGGTAGATACTTTGAAGGACGCAAGAAGCCATAACCATCAGGTAAGATTTCTAATACACCCTCAGCAAAAATCAGCCCACCATTCTCCGTCTCTACCTTTAAAATTTCAAAGATTAACTCCTTCTTCTTTAATCGAGTATAACCACTAATATCTAAATCTTTAGCTACTTCATGTAACTCGGTAATTGTCTTTTCTTCCAATTCAGCTATATTCATTTCCTAAACTTCCTCCTCTTAAACTCTTAAAAAGTAATTCCTAAATTAAATAATAAATAAGCACCTAACAGATAAACCGCTATCATCGCACAAGAGTCCCAACCAATACTTAAAATCGTCTTCTTAGATCTATAGAATAAACCAATCACTAAGATCGAACTTAAAATTAAACCGATTAAAGCTGTTACAGTATGTTCTAATGAAACCACACTTAAGACCGCAGCCGAAGGATAGAATAGATCCGCTACTAAAATTATAACCATATTAAAGATATTACTACCTAATACATTGCTAATTGCCATATCATAAGCATTAATCCGCAAAGCACCAATAGTAGTTACTAACTCCGGTAGGGAAGTTGCTAAAGCGACAAAGATCGTCCCAATAAAGGTTTGATTCATACCAGTAGCTAAGGCTAATTGATCACCTGACTGCGATAAGTTTATTCCTGCAATTACAATCACCAGTGCAGCTAAAGCAAACTTTAGTACTGCTTCTATAAGAGTTATCTCACTCTTCATCTCTTTATTCTGCTCAACATATTTACTTTTGCGTTCATAACGGAAGATAAGTCGTATGCCGATTACGTAGGTAAGAAAAATAAGTAGACTACCTAAACCTATGCCTAAAAGTTCGAAGTTATTAGTTAGAAAGTGTCCTGTTAAAATAAATAAGACACCAAAGGCTGCCAATAAATTACCTAGTAAAGCAGAAAGGATATGTTTAGACTGGACTTGTAACATTAGAGGTCCGGAACCGTTTAGCAAATCAGCAATAGCTAAGATTAATAAGTTGAGTGTATTACTACCATATACATTACCAATTGCTATATCAGGTGCATTGATTAAAGAAGCGCTAGCACTAGTTACTACTTCGGGCAAAGAAGTAGCTCCAGCCATTAAGATAGCTCCTACTAAAGCATGTCCTAAGCCAGTCTTCTCTGAAATAACATCGCCATAGATTGATAACTTAGTTCCTGCTATAATAATTGCTACTGCAGAAATTAAAAAAACCCCCCACAATTCAATCAAACCAGTAGCCCCCTACAGATTGCAATTTTCACAGTAAATTATATCCTACTTACTTTTAAAAGTCAACTTTAGCATAAATAGATAAGGAGCAGAGATTATTCTGCTCCCTAAACTTAATTATCCATTTTATAATTATGCCTTGCCATTACTACCAAATAATCTAATCTTCTCAATTACTTTCTCCTTCATTGCTTCACGAGCTGGGCCACAATACTTACGCGGATCGTAAACATCAGGATCTTCTAATACCTCACGCAGTTTAGCTGTAAACGCCTGTTGGAAAGCAGTATTAACATTAATCTTATTAATTCCTAAATCGATAGCTTGAGCAATATCTTCATCTGGTACACCAGAAGCTCCGTGTAAGACAATTGGAATATCTAACTTCTGATTAATCTTATCTAACCGCTCAAAATCCAAATCAGGCTCACCACTATAAACACCATGAGCTGTACCAATAGCTACTGCTAAAGCATCTACTCCTGTCTGCTCTACAAACTCTACTGCTTCATCAGGATCAGTTAGCGTTGCATCTTTATCTTCAACTTTATGATCATCTTCAGCACCGCCTAACTTACCTAACTCTGCTTCAACACTAACACCTACTGCCGAAGCTGCTTCTATCACCTTATTAGTTGTAGCTACATTCTCTTCAAATGGAGATTTAGAGGCATCAATCATAACTGAAGAATAGCCATTTCTAATACACTCAACTGTCTTTTCGAAACTACTACCATGATCTAAGTGCAATGCTACCGGAACTGAAGCTTTCTCGGCTGCTGCTTGAACCATTGACGAAGCATACTCCATATCAATATAACGAATTGCTCCTTCACTAGTTTGAATAATTACTGGAGAGTTCTCCTCTTCTGCTGCCTCAATAATAGCTTGCAGCGCTTCTAAGTTATTAATATTAAAGCCTCCTACTGCATAATCCTCCGCATCTGCTTTCTCTAAGATCTGGCTCATTGGAACTAATGACATCTTAATCTACCTCCTTATATATTTTAATTCTTTTTCTCTAAGGCACTAACTACTCCTTCGAGCATTTCAATCTTTTTAATATTCTTTAGAAAGTTTAAGTCCTCTTCTGCTTCCGCATTAATAGTAATTAGACTATCACACTTCTGACAAGATAGCTCTATCTTCCCAGGAAACATATCTATATCTATATCTTGATTGCCACATTGACAAAATAATCCTCCGCCCTCTGCAATATCATATAATAAATTAAGAGCAGATAACATAATCTCAGGCTGACTAAAGTAATTCTCCACTCCTACTTCACTAAAGATCGAACTTAAAGATTCTTCTTCTTTAGCTAATGCTTCAACTTCCTCTTTTGCTCCTAAGTAACCTAACTGTAAATCATTCTCTACACAGATAATCTCCTTTAATTGATTACTCCATAATTCACTATTTTTATATGAAATTAGATGCTCAACCTCACAGATAACACAAGGAAATCGCAGCCAATATTGTTTATAATTATTAGTCTGAATTGTCATTTTATTAAAACCGCATGAACAGTCTAGAGCTATTGTCTGATCATCATCAAAATCAAAGATAGTTATAGTATGTAATCCTAACTCACCACAGATAGGACAGCTCAAACTCAAAGTTGTACGATAATCAAATAACATCTCCGCTAACCTCCTTCACCTAATATTATTCTCTACTAATTAAAAAATCCCTTTCATTAACTTAGAAATCTTATCTACTCTACCTCTCCTTGATACTGATAATGAACAATCTTAATCTTTCTAACTCTATCTTTAAAACCTAAAATTACTAATCCCTGTTCTCCCGATTCTAAATTTGAATACTCAATCTGCTCACCATTTCTTAACACTTGTGGTCTATTATTCTCTGTAAAATCAACCTCAAACTGCTGTTGGTCATTTAGTGATTCTATTTTTATTTTGTGAGTAGATACTTCTTTAATCTCTATTGGAATTGCATGGTAGTTTACTCTAACTTCTTCCAGTTGATCTCTATTATTTAATTTAACCACTGCCGGCTGAAAATCCTGCTTAGTAATCGGAGAAAAGGCAGTTAAAGCTACTTGTCGTCCATTTCGAATTAATTTAGTACGTAAGTTAATCTGATACTCTTTTATTCCTTCGTTGGTAGCTAATAAAAAGATACCGCGTCTACTATTAACCGCTACTATCTTACCACGCCTTACTTGCTCACTATTAGCTACGGCTAGCGGAGACAATAAGAGTATTATCAATAATATAAGACTGAAATTAATCATTAATCGCATAATAAACCCCCTCCATCTTAGCTGATTATACTTATATCTTTTCCATATATAACCAGAATATACATGAAGGGGCTAGTTTACTTTAATTTATTTTTGCTTAATTACTATCAAAACTAATCTAAAGTAGCTGCTACAAAGTCCTTAAATAATGGATGAGGACGATTAGGACGGGACTTAAACTCTGGGTGGAACTGTGTTGCTACAAACCACGGATGATCTGCAACTTCTATAATTTCGACTAATTTATCATCTGGAGAAAGACCACTAAAAATCATACCTTCCTCTTTAAATTGATCACGATAAGAGTTATTAAACTCATAACGATGGCGATGGCGTTCATAGACTACCTCTTCATCATAGGCTTGAGCTGTTAAAGTATCCTCTTGGATCTTACATGGATAAGCTCCTAAGCGCATAGTACCGCCCTTATCCTCAATATCTTTCTGTTCCGGTAAGATATCAATAACTGGATCAGGAGTAATATCATTAAATTCAGCGCTATTAGCTTCATTTAAGTCACACTTATGACGCGCAAACTCAATTACAGCACACTGCATTCCTAAACAGAGGCCAAAGAAAGGTATCTCATTCTCCCGTGCGTAACGAATTGAATTAATCTTGCCTTCAATACCGCGGTCACCAAAACCACCTGGCACTAAGATACCATCTACATCAGCTAAGTAATCTGCTGGATCTTCCCCTTCTAAATCCTCAGCATAGACCCACTCGATATTAATATCTGAGTTATTAGCTATACCAGCATGCTTTAGTGATTCTACAATACTAATATAAGCATCTTGTAATTCAATATACTTACCGACAATAGCAACTGTTGTCTCCCGCTCTAAACTCTTTATCTGATCTACTATACTCTTCCACTCAGTTAAATCGGGCTCTCCTACATCTAAATTTAACTTTTCTACTGCAATATTAGCCAAACCTTCTTCTTCTACAATTAATGGAATCTCATAGATATAATCAGCATCAATTAAAGGAATCACTGCTTCCTTCTCAATATCACAGAAAAGGGCAATCTTATCTTTAACCTCTTTTGTTAATTGACGATCTGCTCTACAGACAATCACATTCGGTTGAATCCCAACACTTCTTAATTCCTTAACACTATGTTGAGTCGGTTTAGTCTTTAATTCACCAGCAGCATCTAGATAAGGAATTAAAGTACAATGAATATACATTACATTTTCCGCACCAAGATCTCCTTTTAACTGTCTGATTGCTTCAATAAATGGAAGTCCCTCAATATCACCAATTGTACCACCAATTTCTGTAATCACTACATCAGCATTACTCTCTTCACCTACTCGAGTAACTCGCTCTTTAATCTCATCAGTAATATGAGGAATCACCTGCACTGTTCCGCCCAGATACTCTCCTCGCCGTTCTTTCGTAATTACTGATTGATAGATCTGTCCAGTTGTTACATTACAATTCTTAGTTAGGCTGGTATCGATAAATCGCTCATAATGCCCTAAGTCAAGATCAGTCTCTGCTCCATCATCCGTCACAAAAACCTCACCGTGCTGATAAGGACTCATAGTTCCTGGATCAACATTAATATAAGGATCAAACTTTTGAATACTCACCTTTAATCCACGTGCTTTAAGCAATCTACCTAATGAAGCAGCTGTAATACCTTTACCTAACGAAGAAACGACACCTCCAGTTACAAAAATATACTTTGTCATAAGAACACTCTCCCTTTATAAATACTAAATTTATTATTTGGCAAAGTTTATCTTTAGATCTACATACTCTCCGGCGCAGAAACTCCTAAGAGGGATAATAGATTACATAATACCTCTTTAGCTGCTAATACCAACTGTACTCGCGCCTGCATTAACTCTTGATCCTCAATTAAAACATGACATTTATTATAGAAGCTATGGAATAAAGCTGCTAATTCATAAGCATAACGTGCCATATGATGTGGTTCTCTACTTTCAGCACTCATCTCTAACTCATTAGGATAAGCAGCTAACTTACACATTAAATCCAACTCTACATCTTCTGCTAATAGCTTTAGATCAACCTCTGAACTATCCTTAATCGCAACATTATTATCTTCTAGCTGATCTAAGATACTACAGATTCTAGCATGAGCATACTGAATATAATAGACCGGATTATCAGCAGACTCTTCTTTAGCTAACTCTAAATCAAAGTCAAGATGACTGTCGGTACTGCGCATCACATAAAAATAACGCGCTGCATCCTTACCTACTTCTTCTACTATATCACGTAACGTCACAAAGTTGCCGGCTCGCTTAGACATTGACACCTGCTTACCTTCGCGTAATAGTGTAACCATCTGGACAATGATAACCCGTAAAGCTTCTCTGTTATAGCCTAATGCTTCGATAGCTGCTTTCATCCGCTCAATGTAGCCGTGATGATCAGCTCCCCAAACATTAATTACCTCATCAAATTCACGCTGAAATTTATTATTATGGTAGGCTATATCAGCTGCTAAATAAGTAGGTGTTCCATCATCCTTAATTACTACACGATCTTTATCATCACCAAACTCGCTAGACTTTAACCAAAGGGCTCCCTGATCTTCATAAAGATAACCTGCGTCCTTTAGTTCTTCAACAACTGCACTAACCTTATCTTCTTCGTGTAACTGCTGCTCACTAAACCAGCTATCAAACTCAATCCCAAATGCCTGTAAATCTTCTTCTATTTTAGACAGTAACTTCTGATAAGCATAATCAGTAAAGAAGGAGAAATCACGCGCTGCTACTGCTTCTTCGTACTCACTACCATACTTATCTACTAATTCAGCTGCTAACTCTTTAATATAATTACCTTGATAAGCATCATCAGGAAACTCTACTTCTGTACCTAATAATTCCTGATAACGCAAAGCAACCGACTGACCGAGAAGCTCCATCTGATTACCAGCATCATTAATATAGTACTCTCTAGTTACATCAAAGCCTACTTCTGACATAATATTAGCTAATACATCACCAACTACTGAACCGCGTCCATGCCCGACATGAAGCGGACCCGTCGGATTAGCACTTACATACTCTACTTGAACTTTCTTACCAGCGCCAAAGTCACTTTGACCATACTCTTCCTCTTCAGCTAAAATTGTCTCTACTGCTTGGTATAACCAATCATTTTTTAATTCAAAATTAATAAATCCTGGCCCCGCAATCTCTATCTTAGCTACTACATCTATCTCAGCTAAGTTAGCAACGATAATTTCAGCTATCTTACGCGGCGACATACCTGCCCGTCCCGCTAAAATCATTGCCAGATTAGTAGCATAATCACCATGCCCTTCTTCACGCGGCACCTCTAGCATAACTTCAGGCAGCTCATCTAACTCTAATTCTCCCTCAGCTTGAGCTGTTGTAACCGCCTTCTTAATCTCTGTAATCAATTGCTGTTTAATCTCCGTCACTAAGTTAGACATTAAGATCCTCCTTATACGTAATAATTAAGTGATTCTGATTAACTAACCGATCCTCATTCTCTAATTGATACTTCAATTCAATTCTCCCCTGTTTCCTTCCTGCTTCAATCTCCATCTCCTGTACTTCTAAGTCAAATTGCAGCTTACCATAAGGAGTCTGATAGCCAAATGAAGTTCTCTCTTCTAACTTAAACTCCTGTTTCATCCGCACTGCTCCATCGCGAATTAAAGTAACCATCTGCTCTTTAATCTTAAGTGTCGTAGTTACCTGCTTATCGCTAATAATGTCATCATCATAACGCAGATAATAACCGAGCTCTTTATTATAAAGTTCGCCATCAGTAGTAAAAGAGATCTCTTCTTGACTGCCATCTTGGTCAATCTGTAGACTCTCTACATTAACTACTACCTCTTCCATACTATCTACCTCCAGCCTAACTTCTAACATTATTACATTATATCTGCTCAATTATTTTTTTGCAAGCAATTTTTCAAATCAACTACCTTACTTAACAAATTGAATAATTTTAAGTATAAAAGCTGTAATTCCGCTAGCAATTAATGGGCCAGTAGGAACCCCACCAAAAAAAGCAATCCCTAAGATTAATCCAACTAACAAATTAGGAATTACTTCCGGACTAGAACTCATTAAATTCAAACCATCACGAGTAAACTGAGTTACTAAAATTCCCATAATAATCCCCACAATTCCCATTGGAGTCTTAAAGGTATCCACTATTTGCAGCAAATCTAATTCTCCAGTAGCAACAGGAGTTAATACGCCTAACATAATTAATATAATCCCAATCTTGACACTATATTGATCAATAAATGGCAATAACTCTTTTAAATTGAAAATTCGTAGGCTAAACAATATAACTGCTGAAATAATTAAAGAAATATCCCGCGATAAAACACCTAAAACTAAGATAGCTAATAAGACTAAATTAGTTTGTGACATTACACTCACTCCCAATTTATAAACATAATTAAAACATTCCCATCTAATCGAGGAATGCTTTAATTAAAAGCACAACTTCAATTAAATTTTCTTCTAACCAATAAATCAACAAAAGCTTCTAACCGAGTCTGTACTCCTGTTGCGCTAGCATGTTCATCAAATACCATAGTCAAAGTCGGCAATCCTACATTCTGCTCCAACTTTGTTAATGCACTTTGAGCTATAATTTCAGGCATACAACCTAATGGTGCTAACTGAACCACTCCATCATAATTCTTTTGACTATAGAGTACCGACTCACCTACTGTCTCTAACCCTAATCCACCAACGCTTTCTTGTAAGTAATCCTGAGCCGCTTGTTTAACCCGACGATTACTATTAAATCCTAATCCACCATAGATTAAGTTATGCTTAATCCACTTACTTAATAATACCGAACGATCTACTGCTGCCCCTAACTGATTAAGTCTACTCGCTACATCCAAATTAGCTGTACTCTCTAAGAGGGTATAGATATCACCAACTAAGCCTACTCTTACTAGCGGTGGCTCCTTAGTTGCTGTCAATCCAGCTAATTCATCTTTAAATCTGGTTTTAATTGAAGACAACTGAGTAGATTGCTTAGCTTCACCAATTAAGTGCTGATACTTATTTTCTAAATTATGAATCTGTTGTCTAGTTAAATAAGCCCCTTGAGCCAAACGATAATCTTTTATTTCTTCTAAGAGATTCAATTTCTGCCAAGCTAATTTAACAGCACGCAGTGTCTTAAACCAGCTAAAATTAGTAGCTAACTTAGTAATAATCTGCACTATCGATTTAACTGGTGGCTCTAAGATATAGACCTCACACTGATAACCTAATTCTGTTAGAATCTCTGCTATTAACTCACCAAAGTGACCAAAACGACAAGGACCTTTGCCACCAACAATCATTACTCCTTTAGCTCCAGCTTCAACGCCTTCAATTAAGTTACCTAAGATTAATTTAAAGGGTAGGCAAGCTGACTCAGGAGCATACCTTACTCCTAACTTGAGTGTACGATCAGTTAACTGCGGAGGAACTAAGGGATCAATCCCCACTTTAGTTAACAACTCCTCAAGCGGAATTACCGAACTGCCCAGTCGCGGAAAAGTAACTTTCATCTTCTCCCTCTCCTAACCAATTTTACCTTTAGTATTAGCCAGTGGTTAAGAGATTATGTACATTTAAGTTAGATCCCACTTATTACACTTATAGCCCCAACGCGAGATTAATTCGCCGTCCATTCTAATCTCTATTACTTCACAGAGATTAGCACACCCATCACACTCGAAACTTGTTGGAGTATACTCTACATCTGTCACCTGCCAACCTTTAAAGTTAGTTGGCTGTCGACCATTATCTACTTCTTCCTTAGCTAATAACCCAGCTCCAATTGCTCCCATTACATCATGATGGTGCGGTACAATCACTTCAGTATCTAAGGCTTCTTCAAACGCTTCTTTAATTCCCTCATTAGCTGCTACTCCCCCCTGAAAGACAACCGGAGCTAAGATCTCTTTACCCTGCCCGACATTATTTAAGTAGTTACGTACTAATGCTTCACAGAGTCCAGCAATAATATCTTCTAGATTATGTCCTAACTGCTGTTTATGAATCATATCTGATTCAGCAAAGACAGAACAACGCCCAGCAATCCGCACCTTATTCTCTGATTCTAATGCTAACTGTCCAAACTCCTCAATTGGAATCTCTAACCTTGCTGCCTGCTGATCTAAAAAGGAACCAGTTCCTGCAGCACAGACAGTATTCATTGCAAAGTCAACAACTACTCCATCCCTTAAGATAGTAATCTTAGAATCCTGACCACCAATCTCTAATACTGTCTTAACCTCAGGTACAATATTTGAAGCAGCTACAGCATGAGCTGTAATCTCGTTTTTAATCGTATCTGCTCCTACGACTACTCCAATTAAGTTACGACCACTACCGGTGGTTCCTACTCCAGCAATCTCTAACTCCTCTGGTAGATCCTCACCTAACTCTTTTAAACCTTGCTGTACAACATCAATCGGCTGCCCTTTAGTTCTTAGGTAGATCTTCTTAATAACCTCACCGCTATCATCTAAAACTACTAAATTAATACTAACTGACCCCACATCGATTCCTAAATAGCCTTTCATGATCTCCGCCCTCCACTTCTTTCGCGTTTTCTTGTTAGTAGATCCACAAAAGCCTCTAGACGTGTAGCTGTCCCAGCTTCTCCAGTTTTTTCATCTAAAAATAGAGTTAAGAAAGGAATATTATAATCCTTACTAACCTGCGGCAAGATACTTTTAGCTACAATCTCTGGAATACAGGTGAAAGGAGCTAATTGAATCACTCCATCAAAACCTTCCTTAGCATAAAGTACTGTATTACCAACAGAGTCTTGTCCATGACCACCTACTAACTGATCTAAGTAAGGCTTAGCTGCTTGTTGGACACTCTCGTGATTAGGCAGAAAGAAAGTGTGGTCTTTCGTCCACTCAGTTAAGTAAATAGAGCGATCTACCTCTACTCCCATCTCACCTAATATTCGTTCTATCTCTAAATTAGCAAACGGCTCTAAAACTACATAAATTTCACCAATTAAACCAATTCTTAGCGGTTGATATTCCTCGTCTTGAGGAATATTAGTCAGAATCTCTTTTCCTTGGCGATAAGCTACTTCGACTTCGTTTATCGTTTCAGCCTCTGCAACTAAATTTTCTATTTTATCAAAGGCTTGAGTAGTAGCTCCTTGCTCTAATTCACGCGGTCGCACTTGATGACTTAACTGCTCTAATTGATCTAAAATTCGCAGCCGCTGCCACTCTCGTCTGGCTAACTTAATTAACTCCCACCACGATAACTGAGAACCAATAACTCGCTGTACCTTGCTAAAGAAGTCTTTTAAACCATCAGATAAAGCCTCAAAGACTATCATCTCAAACTCATAACCTAAATCAGTTAAGATTTCTTCGTGCAGCTGTCCATAATGTCCAGCTCGACAAGGTCCATGTCCTCCGGAA
>JBNJEL010000009.1:0-30478 GCA_051745835.1 Bacillota bacterium | reverse complement strand
TCGCACCGGCTGGGTCGTCGCGAAAGCTCGCCGCCAGCCAGCAGCCGCTAAAACTATAGCATCCAAATTATACTCTGGATCAACTAGCTTCTCTAATCGCGTATCAATATTACCTCTAATCGCTACTACCTCTAAGTCAGGACGATAATGAAGCAACTGTGCTCTGCGCCTTAAACTACCGGTGCCTACTCGTGCTCCTTCATCTAACTCCGCTAACTTCTGTCCGGTACTAGAAATCAATACATCTCTAACATCTGCCCGCTTAGGAAAACTAATTAGCTCCAATCCTGCTGGTAACTCAGCCGGCAGGTCTTTCATACTATGTACTGCTAAATCTATCTTCTCAGCTAATAATTCTTGTTCGATTTCTTTAATAAATAAGCCTTTACCTCCCACCTCGGATAACGGCTTGTCTAAGATCCGGTCACCGGTAGTGCTAATCTCCTGTAAACTAAATTGATACTCTGACCACTCATCAGCTAACATTTCCGCTACTCTTTGAGCCTGATTAATCGCTAGCTGACTACCGCGAGTGCCAATAACTACCTCTTTACTTATCATCAACATCCTCCTTATAATCAATCTCTGCAGGTAGAATCTGATTCATCAACCGCAGTGCTTCTGCTTTATCTCCTTGAGCTAAAAGATTTAAAATATCACTATTAACTAACTGCTTAAATATCTTATTCCGATCTTTGATATCTTCTACCTGCGCAATAATTTCAGAACGTAAGTCCCCCATCCAATCTAAAAAGATCTGATACTCTTTACCAAATTCCGTTTCTAACCGTCGCCTAATCTGACCTGATAAAGCCGGGC
This sequence comes from Bacillota bacterium, assembly GCA_051745835.1. GTDB lineage: Bacteria > Bacillota > Halanaerobiia > Halobacteroidales > Acetohalobiaceae > JBNJEL01. The sequence goes on along the minus strand of JBNJEL010000009.1, from coordinate 29,659 downwards.
TCTTACCATCCGTAGCAATACTAATGCATAGTGAACCCTCTTTAACTACTGCCGGCACATTAAAGTTAGATAGCTCCGGTTGATCAACAATATTAACTAACTTATCCTGAGCTAAACCATCCTCTGCTACCTGTTGATTAACACTTTGCTCATCAGTAGCACTAATTACTAAGAATTTATCTTCAATATCTGTCGAACTATAGACACGCTGCCTATAAGTAATCTCTGTTTCATTAACTAACTCTTCTAATCTAGCTGACAGTTGCGGACTAACTACAGTAATCTCTGCTCCCGTCGTCAATAGCGGTTCTACTTTTCTAGCAGCTACCGCACCACCACCAACTACTAAGACCTTTCTTCCAGCTAGATCTAAAGCGATCGGATAATGTTCTGCCATAATTACATCCCCTATCCTCTCTAATCAAGACTTAGTAATATATTCTATAAACTTAATTAACTTCCTGCCCAAATTAAGATTAAGAATTAATACTAATAAAAACACTAACTAACCAATTAAAATAGTAAGTCCTAAATAAGAGATTAAACTAACCCCCACACCACCGATTAACCAATAGATACTCTGTTGATTATGCCATCTCTTACTCCAGCGCTGATAGAGATAGACTGCATATCCTAACCAGACAACAACCACCCACACCTGTTGAGGATTCCAGCTCCATTCCACCGACCAGATAGAATTTAGCCACAGAAAGTTAGCTATAAAGCCAATAGTCAACAAGGGAAAGATAGCTACTAACAACTTGAAATTTAATCTTGCTAACTTTGACAACTCTGGCAGTCGCTGAAAAACAGCCATTAATTCCGCTGACCAATAATTTTTAACTTCTATAAGGTAAAAAAGAGCTACCACTAAAGATAACACAAACAGCAGTGCAGCAAGAAGAATAGACACTAACTCAACCTTAAGCCAGAAATTATTTATCGATCTCGGCATTACCTTGCTCTGAAATTCTAAAAAATTAACTGCCAACAATAAGATAATACTTAAAGAGAGTATAATTATTTCCATTCCTAATACTTTATAAAGATAATCAAAGAGTAGATAACTGCTAATTAAAAACCAACTTAATAATAAGGAGAGTTGATAGAGATTATCAAGCGGTAGATAACCATTACTTAAAGTTAAACTGAACAAACTGATTGTCTGTAGTATTAGACCAAAGTATAATAAGAGTTCTATTAATTTATTCTGCTGATTTGCTTCAACCAGCAACCTATCTCTAATATAGAGAAATCCACTAACTAAATAAGCCACTACCGCTAAGTTCGCTATTATCTGCGACCAGTTCATTTAATTAATCATCCTCCTCTGTTAACTCTAAACCGAATAATTCCTTAGCTGCCGTTAAGTATAGATCACTTTGATCATAATTAGTAAATTCTTTAACTTGAACGGTGGGATGATGAAGCAGCTTATTAACAATCCTATGAGTTAAATTGACAATCGTATCACGCTGCTGTTGATTAATACCATCTAATTTAGCTAAAGCTCGCTCTACTTCAGCTGCTCTAATATCTTCTGCCTGCTGCCGCAGTGCTTTAATAATCGGCACTACCTGTTGAGAATTGTGCCACTGAGAAAAAGAAGCAAGCTCTTGAGCAATAATTTCTTCGACATCCTCTACTGCTTTCTGACGTTCCTCTAAATTAGCCTCAACTACCGATTCTAAATCATCAATATTATAAGCATAGATCTGATCTAATTGATAAACTGCCGGATCAATATCGCGCGGTACAGCAATATCAATAAAGAAGAGTGGAGCATAATCTCTTTGCGGCAGAACTTCCTTAACCTTATCGACTTTAATTACATAGTGGGGAGCACGAGTGGAGCTAATTACAATATCAACTTGAGCTAATATCTCTTTAATTTGAGACCATTTGACTGCCTCGCCATCAAACTCATCCGCCAATCTAACAGCTTTAGAGTAAGTGCGGTTGGCTAAGTATACTGTTTTAACACCGTGATCCATTAAAGTCTGAAGTGTGAGTTGACTCATCTCTCCAGCCCCTAAGACCAATACACTCTCTTGATCTAAAGCACCAAAAATCTTTTTCGCTAGCTCTACTGCCGCATAACTAAGCGAGACAGCATTATTATTAATTGAAGTTTCAGTGCGTGCTCGTTTACCTACCTTTAAAGCCTCAGTAAACAGATGATGAAGAGTAGTATCTATACTATTCTCTTGCTGAGCTAAATCAAATGCTTCCTTAAGCTGACCTAAGATCTGCTCCTCGCCTAAAATCATTGAATCTAAACCTGCTGCTACACGATATAGATGTTCTACAGCGGATAACTGTCTAAAGCAATATAGATACTCTGTTAATTCTTCACGAAAAAGGGTTGAAAAGCGAGATAGTAGCTCTAAGATAAATTCTGCTCCTGCCTCTTCTTCTGAACAGATTACATATACTTCAGTGCGATTACAAGTAGAAAGAATTAAACCTTCTGTTACGCGCTGATCGTCATTAATTAAGTCTAAAGCCTGTTCCAATTTATGAGTGTTAAAGGTGATCTGTTCTCTAATTTCTACTGAAGTCTCCTTATAGTTTAAGCCCATTCCTACAATAGCCACAGTTGGATCCTCCTTGCTGCCAACATTAATTCTAAAGTAATATTTAAATTATTGAATAAAAAAAGAGGGGCTTATCAGCCCCCGAATTAACTAAATTATTTACGTTCAATAGCATCTACTGGACAAGCTTCAACGCAGTTTTCGCACTCAATACAAGTATCCGAATCTATTTCGTGCTGCTCACCTTGTTCTCCGCTAATTGCATCAACCGGACACTCCTGAACACAAGAACCACAGCCGACACAATCTTCAGTAATCTCTAAACCGGACTCTTGTTCTTCCTCAACAGTTTGATTATCCGTTGACTGATCATCCGTACTATCATCACTACCGGACTCAACTAATTCAATTGTATCCATTGGACATGCTTTAGCGCAAGCTCCACAGCCAATGCATTCTTCATGATCAATTCGAGCTAGATTATCTTCAATCTCGATTGCATCAACCGGACACTTCTGAGCACAGACTCCACAACCGATACAACCAGTGCTACAAGCTGCCTTAACATCCTTACCTTCATTCTCTGATTGACAGTAAACCTCAACTGCTATATCTTCCGGTAGTAAAGAGATAATATCACGCGGACACTCCTCAACACAGTTACCGCAACTCGTACACTTCTCTTCATCAATTACCGGCAGACCATTATCTCCCATCTCGATTGCATCAAATGAACAGACAGTAGTACAGTCGCCAAATCCTAAACAACCATACACACAAGATTTATTACCTGTTCCTGCAATCTCAGCTGCCTTGCAACTTTCGATTCCGTCGTACTCTGAACGGGTAAAGGTCTCTTGATTACCACCTTTACATAACACACGAGCTACTTTGTCAACTGAGTCACCAGATTCAACGCCCATAATATCGGCAATCTTTTCTGCTACTTCCTCACCACCAACTGGGCAACCGTCTATCGGCTCTGCACCATTAACTACTCCTTCAGCAAAACTACTACAACCTGGATTACCACAAGCACCACAATTAGCACCAGGTAAAGCTTCTTCAATATCTTCTATTCTAGGGTCTACCTCTACTGCCAATTTAGAAGAGGCAATCGCTAAACCTCCAGCAAAGATAGCACCCATAATTCCCATACTCGGTATTACAACTTTAAATAAACTTAAGTCCATCTTACTTCACCTCCATTTATCGAATTAAATAACTTAACTCTTACTCTACATAGCTAACATCCCGGAAAAGCCCATAAAAGCAATTGCCATTAAACCAGCAATAATTAAAGTAATTGGAGCTCCCTGTAGTGGCTTAGGAACATCAGCAAACTCTAAGTTCTCACGCATTCCTGCCATTAAGACCATTGCTAAAGTAAAGCCAGTTCCAGCACCAAAACCAAAAATGGTACTCTCAATAAAGCTATAACCTTTTAGTGGAATTAAAAGCGCTAAACCTAAGATAGCACAATTAGTTGTAATCAAAGGTAAGAAGATACCTAATGCTTTATATAGTGGTTCACTAATCTTTCGTACCGCCATCTCCGTTAACTGTACAAAAGAAGAAATTACTAAGATAAAAGCTACATACCGCATAAATTCTATATTAAATTGCGCTAGAATAAAGTTTTCCACTACCCAAACTACCATTGCTGAAGTAGTCATTACAAATGTAGTTGCCAACCCCATACTAAAAGCAGTCGGCACCTCTTTAGATACTCCTAAAAAAGGACAGATACCTAGAAATCGAGCTAAAATAAAGTTATTAGTAATCGCTGCCCCAATGAATAATAGAAATAAATCCATCTCTACTTAACCCCCTTCTATGCTAATGAATTAATCACAACATCCTTAAGAAGCGGAACTATCTTTAAAAGCATTAAAGATACCCATTACAATTCCTAATGTTAAGAATGCTCCGCCTGGTAAGACCATAATAATCCACGGTGTAAACCAATCTCCTAAGATTTGTACGCCAAATATCTCACCAAATCCAAATAATTCTCTGATCATTCCTAAGAATGTTAAAGCCCAAGTAAAGCCCATTCCCATACCTAACGCATCAGAGATAGCAAAATGTACCGGATTTTGAGTAGCAAAGGACTCCGATCTTCCTAAGATCAAACAATTAACAACAATTAATGGAATAAAGAGTCCTAAGACAGCATAAATCTCTGGAAAGAAAGCATTAATTACATAATCAGCAATCGTTACAAAAGTAGCAATAATTACGATATAACATGGAATCCGTACCTTATCAGGAATTACATTCTTTAATAAAGAGTTAACAATTCCGCCACCCAGTAATACAAAGGTAGTTGCTAAACCCATTGCTAATCCATTAACGGCAGTATTAGTTACGGCTAATGTTGGACACATTCCTAAGAGCAAGACCCAAACCGGATTCTCACGCCATAATCCTTTTATGAACTCTTTCATTAATGACATCTTATTCACCCCCACTACTTACTGAACTTTGCACTTTATTAGCTGCTTCTTCAATAATATCACTAACTGCTTGAGAGGAGATAGTAGCTCCAGCAATCGATTCGACATCCTTTTGAGCTTCGAACTGGTCAGAGAAGTTTTTATCTTGAAATTGATCTTCAAACCACGGTTCTGTAATTCGAGCTCCTAAACCAGGTGTTTCTTGATGGTCTAAGATCTTAACAGCTAATACTTTATCATTTTTTAGATCGAAGCCAATCATCATCTTAATTACACCTTGAAAACCTACTCCTTCAGTCTCAAAAGCAGTACCGACTAAATCTCCATTCTCATCAAACCCTTTATATAACTCTAATCCATCTTCTTCCATAGTTTCATATTCGGTTGCACCAGGAAGAACTTCTAAAATCGCCTGTTTAGTCTGGTTAGCTTTATAAGCTTCGATCTTAGGTTTAGTATAACTAAAAGTAAAGGTTAATACTATTGCTGAACAGATCATAATCACTGTCAAAACTGATACCATCTTAATACTAGAATCTTCTTGTGCCATTACTCACTCACCTCCCCAAATACTCTTGGGACAGTATAACGATCAATAATTGGTACGCACATATTCATCAGTAGAATCGAGTATAAAACTCCTTCCGGATAACCGCCATAAGTTCTAATTAAGACCAATAAGAAGCCAGCTCCAATACCAAAGATCCAGCGACCTTTCTTAGTAATTGGAGTTGTTACCATATCAGTAGCATAGAAGAAAGCACCAAAGATAGCACTTCCAGCTAACAGATGAAAGATAGGATCTTCACCTAAAATTTGCATCAAAACTACTAATGTCCCTAAATAACTTAATGGAATCCGCCAATCAATATAACCTTTATATAACAAGTAAAGTCCACCAATTAAAATAGCTAATGCCGAAACCTCACCTAAAGAACCACTAATAGTTCCCAAAAAGAGATTCATATAAGAAGCACTACCTTCGCTTAATGGAGTCGCTTGAGCTTGAGCATCAACAAATGGCTTCTGCCAAGTAGTCATTAAAACTGGAAATGAAGCCAAGAGAAAAGCTCGTCCAATCAAAGCTGGGTTAAAGTAATTATAACCTAACCCTCCAAATAACTGCTTACCTAATACAATTGCCACTAAAGAACCTACTACTGCAGCCCATAGTGGTAATCCCGGTGGCAAACTCAATGCTAATAGTAATCCTGTTACTAAAGCACTACCATCTGAAATTGTAATCTCTACTCCTCTAACTTTTTGGACTACAGCTTCGCCAATTAAAGTTGTAGCACAACAAGTCAGAATAACAAATAAAGCATGTAAGCCAAAAGTTTTAACTGCTAAAATAGTAGCAGGTAATAAAGCTAATGCTACATTGTACATAATCTTAGTAACTGAATCATCATCTCGTACATGAGGTGATGAAGTTACTACTAAGTCTCTCTCCTTACTCATTCTTAACCCTCCTATTCTTCTTCATTTTGCCGCTGTGCAGCAGATACTTTATTCTTTCCTAATCTAATCCACTGTAAAAGTGGGATTCCTGCTGGACAGACATAAGAACAACTACCGCATTCAATACAATCCATCACATTATATTCCTCTAACTTATCTAGCTTATCAACTTGAGATAATTTAGATAGTGAAACCGGCATCAAAAACGCTGGACAAGCATCGACACATCTTGCACATCTAATACAGTTCTTAGGCTCGATCTCTTCTACTTCATCTTCTTGCAAGACTAAAATACCAGAAGTACCTTTATTAGCCGGTACATCAGTAGAGTGTTGAGCTAGTCCCATCATTGGGCCACCTAAGATTACTTTACCAACATCTCCTGCAAAACCGCCACACTGTTCAATTAAATCTTCTATCTTAGTTCCTAATCTAAAGACTAAATTCTGTGGATTTTGAATTCCAGAACCTGTTACCGTTACTGTACGTTGTACTAGGGGCATCCCATTTTTAATAGCATCAGTAATAGCAACAGCTGTACCAACATTATTAACAACTACTCCTACATCTAACGGTAAACCTCCCGATGGAACCTCGCGCTCTAAACAAGCAGTTATTAATTGTTTTTCAGCTCCCTGCGGATACTTAACCTCTAACGGCACAACCTCAATATTTGCTTCTTCATTAACAGCCTCTTGCATCTTTTCGATAGCATCAGGTTTGTTCTCCTCAACACCAATATAACCTTCCTGAGCATCTGTCATCTTCATAATTGCCTTCAAACCATAGACTACCTCATCAGGCATCTCTACCATTGTACGATGGTCAACTGTTAAATAAGGCTCACATTCAGCTCCATTTAAGATTACAGTATCGACATCCTTATCTTCGGGAATAGAAACCTTAACATGAGTGGGAAAAGTAGCTCCACCCAAACCTACAATCCCTGCTTCACGTACAATCTCCCTTAACTTATCCGGTGATAGTTCTTCTAACTCACCATGTGGTTCAATCTCATCAGATAATTCATCTTGACCATCAGAAGCAATTGTTACAGCTAAAGCTTCGCTACCATCAGCGATAGTAACTGGACTAATATCTGTTACTTCACCAGAGACAGTAGCATGAACTGGTGCCGAAACAAATGCATTAGTCTCTCCAATCTTATCACCTACTTTAACTTTATCTCCTACCTCAACACATGGTTGATTAGACGCACCAATATGTTGTTGTAGGGGAATAACTACTTCTTCTGGCAACTGCGCCTGCTTTAGACTCTTACCAGCAGTAGCTTCCTTGTTGTAACAAGGATGAATTCCTTGTTCAAAAGTTTTTGATTTCATTCTTTCACCCCTCTTTTCTTAAAATCTGATTAATTAAAATATTTAATGCCCCAATTATACAATTTTCTATAAGAAAGGACAAAGTCCTTTTTAGATTATAAAATTAATTTTACAATTTAAGATAAAGTTATGGAAAGAATTATAATTTTCAAACAATAAATAATATTACTTAAACTTTCAAGCTAATAAATACAATTAATACATTTACAATAAGATATTGGTTTCACATTCACTTGCAAATAAAACTACATTTAAATAATACACAATTAATTATATTATACTTAAAATCAATAACTTTTACAAAGTATTATCTAAAATAAAACAATTTTTTTACGAATCAATACTAATTCTGATCAATTAACCACTAAATCAAGCTGAAAGTCATTATATCATCTATTCTTAATACTTCAACCTTAAATCATTAACTTCTCTAACTTTAACTTCCAATTAACCAAAAATGAAATATAAAAGACCCACCCGAAGGTGGGAAGAAATTAGTGAGCAATAAAGACAGAATAACCATCTTCTTTTAAGTTCTTACTTAACTCTTCAGCCTTTGTCTGCTTTTTATACGCTCCTACCTGCACTTTATAAGGCTGTTTAGAGGTAACATAAGCTGAATAACCTTCTGACTTTAACTTTTCAACTAATTTTTTAGCATTACTCTGCTTGCTAAAAGCCCCCACCTGAACTACAAATAAATCACTAGCACTATCCTCTTTAACCTGAGGTTGGCTAGTTGAGGAATTACTCTCTTCATTCTTCTGTATAGTTTCCGAAGAATTAGAAGAACTAGAAGAATTATTATTAGTTTCTTGCTTGTTCAGATCAGATGTGTTAATCTTCTCCTCTGAAACTACTTTTTCACTAGTTACGTTCTCAATTTGATCTTCCGGAGCTGTCACATACTGAATCATCCAATTACCTAAGAAATAACCAATAACTGCAGCCAAAATTGACATTGAAACCACCATTGCCGCTAACGAAAACCCAGATTTCAATTTAGGTCGATCGATACTCACTATTATCACTTCCTTTACTAATTTTTTACTTATTAGTTGTCAAATAAGAAGTAGCAGTTAATTAATTCGTTACTAGAATATTATGCGCTTGGGACTTACTTTATTATGTTTTTTGCTAAAAAGTTTCTTGCTTCCGCAATTGTGTATAATGAACCACTAATCCCAATCAAATCATCAGCTCCAGCTAATTCTACTGCTCTCTTGACTGCCGTAGTTACATTCTGACTTACTTCCACATCACGATCTATTAGTTGAGCGACTTCTTTGGGATTAGAAGTACGGTGATTACTATTTCGTGTTAGAATTAGTTCATCAGCCAATGGAACTAAGATATCTAACATCTCCTCAACATCCTTATCAGCTAAGATACCTAACACTAAAATCAAGCGTTGATACTCTAAATCCTCCTCAATCACTTTCGCTAACTCTGCTGCACCACTAGGATTATGAGCCCCATCTAAAATAACTAAAGGATCTTGACCTAATAGTTCTAACCGACCGGGCCAGACTACATCCTGTAATCCTGCTCTAACACCCTCCACACTTACTTCTACCGGCAGTGCTTCCAAAATTCCCAAAGCAACTGCTAAATTCTGTCGTTGATAACCGCCTAATAGCGGAATACTTATCTCACCATAATCAACTGCTCCACTAACTTTAAACTGTTGTCCCTTTAATCCTCTGGAGACTCTTTTAACAGTTAAACTCTCGGCTACATTAATTAATTCTGCATTCTTAGCTGTAGCTAGCTCATGTAATACAGCTAAAGCATCTTGATCCTTGACTCCAGTCACTACCGTACCTTCTTTATCAATAATGCCGCCCTTTTCAGCTGCTATCTCAGCTATGGTATCACCTAAATATTCAGTATGTTCTAAGCTAATATTAGTGATGGCTGAGACTAAATTAGTACTTACATTGGTAGCATCTAACTTACCACCTAAGCCTACTTCCATTACCGCAAAGTCTACTTCCTGTTCAGCAAAGTACTTAAAAGCAATTGCGGTCACTACCTCAAAGAAGGTTGGATGCCCTAAACCCTGTTCCTCTATTCGAGCTAAGAAAGGCTTAATCTCTGTAGTTAACTTATCTAAAGCTTCCGGCTGCATATATTCACCATTAATCCGCATTCGTTCGTAAAATGTTATGATCTCTGGTGAGTTATAAGTACCAACCTTATAACCACCAGCACTTAAGATGGAACTAATCATTACTGCTGTTGAACCTTTCCCATTAGACCCACCAATCTGAATAATATCTAACTCTTCTTCTGGATTACCTAAGTATTCTAACAATAGTTCTATTCGTTCCAAACCTGGTTTAACGCCAAACTTATTTAATTGATTTAGATACTCTACTGCTTCATTTGACATTTATCTCACGTCTCCTCTTTAATCCCTTTAATTCTCTACTTAATAATTATATCCTTTTTTAACTGATAAAGCAAAGAGAGCCAATACTTAAAGTGTATTAGCCCTCCTAATAATTAGTAGTTATGATTTTAGCATCTCTAATCGCTCGAGTAACTGTTCTTTTTTAGCTTGATACTCTTTAACCTTCTCCCGCTCTTCAGCTACTAATTCTTCGGGAGCATTATTAACAAAGCCTTCATTATCTAATTTTCCTTGCGCCCGATTAATCTCAAACTCTACATCTTCTAACTCATCTTCTAAGCGCTGAATCTCCTTATCTAAATCAACCATTCCGGCTAGAGGTAGAATTACTTCCACACCATTAGTAATTGCTGTTGATGCTTTAGTTGGCTCTTCACTTAATTCTTGACTAATAGTTAAATCAGCCATCTTAGCTAAATCCTTAATATACTCTTGACCTTTAGTAATTACTCTTTCTTTAAAGTCATTCTCTGGCTTTAAGATACCTTCTATCTCCTTACCCGGATTAACCTTCATCTCATTTCTGATATTTCGAATCGCCGTAATGACATTCATAATAATCTCCATCTCTTTTTCTGCCTCTAAATCAGTCTCAGCTTCTTGAGGCTCTGGCCAGTCAGTTAACATAATTGTCTCTGAACCATACGGCAACCGCTGCCAGATCTCTTCGGTAACAAACGGCATAAATGGATGTAACAAACGCAGTGCCTGCTCTAATACTGAAGAGACTACATATTGAGCTGTCTCTTTAGCTACCTGATTATCGTCTTGATAGAGTCTTGGCTTAACTAGCTCAATATACCAATCACAGAACTCATTCCAAATGAAATCATATAGAGCTTGGGCTGCATTACCAATCTGATACTTATCTAACATTGTTGTCACTTCTTCTGCCATCTGATTAAGTCGACTAATAATCCACTGATCAGCTAAAGTATAATCTAACTCTGCGACTGCTTCAGGATCAAAGTCTTCTAGGTTCATCATTACAAAACGGGAGGCATTCCAAATCTTATTAACAAAGTTACGACTAGCCTCTACCTTCTCTTGTCTAAAGCGCATATCATTCCCCGGAGTATTACCAGTTACTAGAGTAAAGCGTAATGTATCAGCACCATACTGATCGATAAACTCTAATGGATCAACACCATTGCCTAAAGACTTACTCATCTTTCGTCCTTGTCCATCTCTAACTAAACCGTGAACTAAGACATCACTAAATGGTGCTTCATCCATAAATTCAAGTCCAGAGAAGATCATTCGTGCCACCCAGAAGAAAATAATATCGCGACCTGTAACTAAGACCGAAGTAGGATAGAAATAATCTAACTCTTGATTATCTTCGGGCCAACCTAGCGTAGAGAAGGGCCATAGCCCCGAACTAAACCAGGTATCCAATACATCTTCATCCTGTTTTAAGTCATTACTAGCACAATTAGGACATTCTGTTGGCTCCTCGGTAGTTACAATTTCCTCATCGCAATCTTGGCAGTACCAAACCGGAATCCGATGTCCCCACCACAGCTGTCGAGAGATACACCAATCTCTAATATTCTCCATCCAGTTGCGGTAGACCTTAGTAAAGCGTTCTGGAACAAAGTTAGTACTACCTTCCTCTACCGCTTCAATCGCCGGCTTAGCTAATGGATCCATCTTCACAAACCACTGTTTAGAAACTAACGGTTCAATTACTGTATCACAGCGATAACAGTGTCCTACGGAGTGATCGTGTTCTTCTACTTTAACTAACTCTCCGCTCTCTTTTAAGTCAGCTACTAACTTTTCGCGACACTCATAACGATCTAATCCTTCGTACTTACCAGCTGCTGCTGTCATCTGAGCTTGATCATCAATTACCTTAATTACTTCTAAGTCATTGCGTTCGCCCATCTCGAAGTCATTAGGATCATGAGCTGGAGTAACCTTAACTAATCCAGTACCAAAGTCAGAGTCAACAAAATCATCAGCAATAATTGGAATCTCACGCTCAACTATCGGTAAGATAACCTGCTTACCAACTAAGTCTTGATAGCGTTCATCATCCGGATTAACTGCAATAGCTGTATCACCCAACATTGTCTCTGGCCTTGTCGTCGCTACTACAATCGAATCATCACTATCTTTAAGCTGATACTCCAGATGATAGAAGTGTCCTGGTATCTCCTCATGTTCTACCTCAATATCGGAAAGAGTCGTACCGCAGTCTGGACACCAATTAATTAGATAATCTCCGCGATAGATTAAATCCTTCTCATAAAGCTGCACAAAGGCTTCCTTAACTGCTTCAGAGCAGCCTTCATCCATCGTAAAACGTTCCCGACTCCAATCACAGGAAGTACCTAACTTCTCTAATTGGTCAGTAATGCGACCACCGTACTCATCAGTCCACTCCCAAGCGCGCTCTAAAAATCCTTCTCGTCCTACATCATCCTTCTCTAAACCTTCCTCTTCACGCATCTTATTAACAACCTTAACCTCAGTAGCAATACTAGCGTGGTCAGTTCCTGGAATCCAGAGAGTAGAGTAACCCTGCATTCTCTTCCAACGTACTAAAATATCCTGTAAAGTATTATCTAGTGCATGTCCGATATGAAGCTGTCCGGTTACATTAGGCGGCGGCATTACAATTGTAAATGATTCCTTATCTTTATCTACCTCCGCACTAAAATAATCATTCTCCTTCCAGTATTGATACCATTTATCTTCTACAGCTGCTGGATCATAAGTTGATGCCATTTCTTCGCTCATATCTCATCCTCCTCTAAATTATTGAAATAAAAAAGACCTTCTTCCATCCCAGTCAAGGACGAAAGAAGGTTTAACTTCCGTGGTACCACCTTAATTTCTAAAGTAGTCAACTCTAGACGCTTAAGCTAGATAACGGTTAGCTGCCGGTTAGAACTACTAATCTTCATTCTAACAGCTAAGAAACGACTTCAGTAATTTAGCGGCTTAGGATATCTTCCAGCCGCGGATATCCCTCTCTTCAAGCTTAAATTACTTACTACTCTCCTCTAAATGCCTTATAATTTTCAACTTTATTCTATCATATACTGACTAATTTGAATTGTCAACTCTAATCTATAAACTAACTTTCCTAAAATCAATTATACTCTTTCAACTTAAGATTATGATAGATATTATTACCATACAAGAGCGAATTTAATCGCTGATACTCTTCCGTTACATGAACTTTTTTAATCTCACCAAAGAACCACTCACAATTACCAATCTTTTCTTCTTTGACAACGCAACACTCAATATTAATTGGACACTCTACAATTAACTGCCCCTTAACTACTGCTGCTTGTTTAGGCGTAAGACCTGTAGCGGAGAACTTATCTAAGTTACGCCCCGAGTTATTACCACAGAACTTAACTTCATCGATTAACTTAGTTGTTGGTATATTAATTACAAATTCAGACTGTTCTTTAATTAGTTGATGTGAATAATTATTAGGATCGATACCAATACCTATAATCGGCGAATCAAAGGCAAAGAATTGTACAAATTCTAAAGTAATAATATTATCTCCAATAGTAGTCAATACTACTGGAAAGTGAGGAAAGATCTCCTCAGTTTGATCAATTGGATACTCACTCTTCACTGAAAACTCACCCTTCTACAACTATTACTAACAATACTTGATCATAATTCGCACTTAAATAAGTTAGCTCCTAAGTAAAAGTTATTGAACTGACTGTCTAATAAACTTCAATACTTCCTTCTTGCCTGTACCGTCCTTAGCAGAGAAGTAAACAAATGTAGACTCATCTACTAAGTTCAATTTATCAAAGATCTGTTGACGATTAGGTTTTAGTTGACTATTAGATAACTTATCAACTTTTGTACCAACAACTAAGTGAGGTAGATCCATCTCCAATAAACAATTATACATCATCAAATCATCATCAGTAGGCTTATGTCTAGCATCAACAATTAAAATTATTCCTGCTAGATTATAGCGATTAAAGAGATACTCCTCTATCATTTCAGACCATTTATCCTTCACCTTATCCGGCACTTTAGCAAAACCATACCCCGGCAGATCAACAAAGGCAAACTGATTATCAACCCCATAGAAGTTAAGAGATTGGGTCTTGCCCGGTTTAGAACTTGTAGAGGCAAACCGCTTACGCTTAACAATCTGATTAATCAATGAAGATTTACCGACATTTGACCTGCCCGCTAATGCAATCTCCGGCAGGTCATGTCGAGGATAGTCAGCTGGCTTAGTAGCTTTGCCGATTACTTCTATATTCCGAAAGTTCATTCTTACTCCTCCTCTAATAGAGCTACAGCAGTTACCTCATCCATATGCTCAACCAATTTAAAGTCTAAATCGCGCTTAATATTCTTAGGAATCTCATCTAAATTCTTCTTATTCTCCTGCGGTAAGATGACAGTCTCAATTCCAGCTCGATGGGCTGCTAAGACCTTACTTTCAATACCGCCTACCGGTAAAACTCGACCGCGTAGAGTAATCTCTCCAGTCATTGCTACCTTAGAGTTGACCTTCTTACCGGATAGAGCAGAGATAATTGCAGTAGTAATTGTTATTCCTGCTGATGGGCCATCCTTAGGAATTGCTCCTTTAGGTACATGAATATGAATATCATAATTCTCATGGAAATCATCTTCAAAATCAAACTCCTCTATCTTACTGCGGGCATAACTTAACGCTGCCTGACCGGATTCCTTCATTACATCACCTAACTTACCGGTTAGTAACAACTTACCCTTACCTGGCACTACCGAAACTTCAATTCGAAGGATATTTCCTCCCGCCTGAGTCCAAGCTAAACCTGTAGCTACACCAACTTGAGACTCTTCATTAGCTTTACCATAATCAAAGTCTTCAATTCCTAAGTACTTATCTACATTCTGAATAGTAATCCGACTTAATCTCTCTTTACCTTCTACTACCTCTTTAGCAACTTTACGACAGATGCTAGCTAATTCTCGTTCGAGATTTCTCACTCCGGCTTCCTTAGTGTAGTTACGAATTACTTTTTTTAGTGCATTATCTGATATATTAATCTGATCCTCACTAAGTCCATGATTTTCAATCTGTTCTGGCAGCAAGTGCTCTTTAGCAATCTTAACCTTATCATCTTCAGTATAACCAGCAATCTCAATCACTTCCATCCGATCTAAAAGTGGACGCGGAATAGTGTGAGTGACATTAGCTGTTGTAATAAAGATCACATCTGATAGATCAAACGGCAACTCTAAATAATGATCGGTAAAGGTATCATTCTGTTCTGGATCCAAGACCTCCAATAAAGCAGCTGCTGGATCACCTCTAAAGTCACTTTGAATCTTATCGACTTCATCTAATAAGAATAATGGATTATTAGTACCAGCATCACGGATAGCATTAATAATTCGCCCTGGTCGCGAACCAACATAGGTGCGGCGGTGTCCGCGAATTTCAGCTTCATCCTTCAAACCACCTAGTGAAAGACGAATAAACTCACGTCCAATTGCTTCAGCTAAAGATTTACCTAATGATGTCTTACCAACACCAGGCGGGCCTACTAAGCAAAGAATCGGACTTTTCATCTCATCAGATAACTTACGTACTGCTAAGTACTCCAGAATTCGATCCTTAACATCTTCTAATCCGTAGTGGTCTCGCTCCAAAATCTGATTCGCTTCATCTAAGACTAACCGATCTTCCGATTTCTCATTCCACGGTAGATCTAGAATACAGTCAAGATAATTTCTAATTACTACCCCTTCATTAGCCATTGGCGGCATCTTAGTTAATCGATTTACTTCCTTAAGTGCTTTCTCCTCTACTTCTTCTGGTAGATCAGTTTCTTCAATCTGCTCTTTATACTCTTCAATCTCATCAGTAAGATCTTCATCCTGCCCTAACTCTTTTTTAATCGCCTTAAGCTGCTCTTTGAGGTAGTACTCTTTTTGGCGCTTCTCTACTTGATCTCGCACCTCAGTACTAATCTTCTCTTTAACCTCTAAGACTTCAATCTCCTCTTCTAATAATTTATAGAGTTCCTCTAAGCGTTCCTTATAAGAAACTGCCTGTAAAATCTGCTGTTCTTGAGCAATTTTAAGCGACATATGAGAGACCATTACATCTACTAGCCGTCCTGGGTCTTCAATATTAGCTACGGTCATCATCGTCTCCGGTGGTAATTTAGTATTTAGCTTAACATACTCCTCAAACTTATTAACTAAGTTACGCATTAAAGCTTCTAACTCTTTAGTCTTCTCTTCTGTAGCTTCAACCTTATCTAACTTAACTTCAAAGTAAGGGTCATGTTGTAGATACTGATCAATTTTAGCTCGTTGAATCCCCTCAACTAAGATCTTAATAGTACCATCAGGCAGCTTTACTAACTGCTTAACCTGAGCTACTGTTCCCATCTCATAGATCTCATCGACCTCAGGTTCTTCAATACTTTCGTCTTTTTGTGCTGTTAACAGAATTAATCTATCTTCAACCATCGCTTCCTCTAAAGCTTCCACAGATTTATCGCGCCCCACTAATAGTGGAATTACCATATGGGGGAAAACTACTAATCCGCGTAAAACTAATAAAGGTAATTCATCTTTAATCTCAACTTCATCAATTTCTTCAACCATACCCATCCCTCCAATTTTTACTCCGACACTTAATTATTATTCTATCAATCTAATAAAAATCCTTCATCAGAACTTAACTTATCGGTGAAGCAGTCAAAAAATTAAGATTATCTTTAAGTTGAGGGTCTACTTCGACTTCCCCTTGCACGATAGCTTGATCTAATACCTCTTTTAAATTATGTACTTTAATCACTTCCACATCATCAAAGTGAGCAAAGTTCTCCTGCCAGTTATCTGCTGGTATGATCACTTTCTTAGCTCCAGCACGCTGAGCAGCTTCAATCTTAGCAGTTACTCCACCAATTGGTTTTACTAACCCGCGAATTGATAGTTCACCGGTCATAGCTACTTGATTATCAATAGGCTGTTCAGTTAATGCCGAATAGATAGCTGTCGCTACCGTAATTCCCGCCGAAGGGCCATCAAGTGGTATGCCGCCGGGAAAGTTAATATGTAAATCATAATCCTGCGGCTGAACATCGATATACTTACGCAACGTAGTCATTACATTCTCAATCGATCCTTTAACCATACTCTTGCGACGTACTTTCCGTTGGCGGTTGCCCACCTCTTCTTCTTCAATAATTCCTGTCACCTGAATATTACCACTCTGCGCTGCTACTTCAATCGCTGATACTTCAATCTCAATTAAAACTCCTAAGTTCGGCCCTTTAACTGCTAAACCATGAACCACACCAATCTGCGGTTGATCATTAACCTCACTATCCGGACGTGGATCATACTTTCCGCTGTTAATTACCCACTCAATATCTACCGTTGTAATCTCCTTTACGCGTCTATTCTCAGCTAAAACTAATCCGCCTGCGGTTTGAATCATATTTACTGTGTCTCGACCATTAGTCGAATATTGTTTAATAATCTCTACTGCTTGCTGTTCAATAGCAAACCCCGCCTTACTAGCAGCATTAGTAGCTATCTGTTCAATTTCCTGAGGAGCTAACGGATTAAAGTAGATTTCTAGACAACGAGAACGAATTGCCGGTGGTATTTCTGCTGGCTTACGAGTTGTAGCCCCTACCATTCTAAAGTCAGCAGGCAGTCCTTTCTGAAAGATCTCATGAATATACTGCGGTATATTATCATCTTCTTCATGATAGTATGAGCTATCTAAAAAGACCTTTCTATCTTCTAATACTTTAAGTAACTTATTCATCTGAATTGGATGTAATTCACCAATCTCATCAATAAATAAGATTCCCCCGTGTGCTTTAGTTACTGCTCCCGGTTTAGGCTGCGGAATACCTGCAGCTCCCATTGCTCCAGCCCCCTGATAGATAGGATCATGAACACTACCAATAAGCGGGTCAGCAATTCCTCGTTCATCAAAGCGTGCTGTCGTAGCATCCAACTCTATAAATTCAGATTGCTCATTAAATGGCGATGTACTACACTCTTTAGCTTCTTGGAGTACCAATCGTGCAGCTGCTGTTTTACCAATTCCCGGCGGCCCATAGATAATCACATGCTGTGGATTAGGACCACATAAAGCAGCTTTTAGTGCTTTGAGACCTTCTTCTTGTCCTACAATCTCTCCAAATTCACTTGGTCTCGTCTTTTCTGATAAAGGTTCAGTTAAAGAACGCTGTCGCATCCGCTTTAATTTATTCATCTCTTTTTTAGACTCTTTAACTACTGCTTTCTTATTTCTCTGCTGTTTACGTAATAAATTCCAAAAGTAAAGTCCAATTACCACGGCAAAGAAAAACTGAATAATTCCCAATATATTCATAAAGGTGACTCCTACCTCCTTAAAGATATTATTTAATTAGTGTTAATTATTATATCCAACATCTCTATTTTTATCCTCAATACTTTCAATTCAAAGTAATCAATTAAGCAGGTAGGAGTTAATAGATGCATAGATAATTAAAAAGAGACTGCTAACTTAAGCAGTCTCTTCTTGATTAATTCTAACTAATTTAGGTTTTTCACCTTCATAAATTACATCTTCGGTAATAATACATTTCTCAATATCATTCTGTGATGGTAGATCATACATAATATCTAAGATCGACTCTTCTACAATCGATCTAAGACCTCGAGCTCCAGTATCATGCTCTAATGTCTTTTCAGCGATCGCTTCTAAAGCAGGTTCAGTAAACTCTAACTCTACTCCATCTAAGTCAAAGAATTTAGAATACTGCTTCACCAACGCATTCTTCGGTTCAGTTAAGATTTCAACTAACGCTTCCTCATCTAACTGATCTAATGTTACTAAAACCGGAATTCGTCCTACAAATTCAGGAATAAGACCATACTTTAATACATCCTGAGACTTAACATGCTTAAGAACTTCACCGATCTCTTGATCTTCCTTACTCTTAACATCAGCTCCAAATCCAATCACTTTATCATCCATACGAGATTGAATAATCTTCTCTAATCCGTTAAAGGCTCCACCGCAAATAAAGAGAATATTAGTTGTATCAATCTGAATAAACTCTTGGTGCGGATGCTTACGTCCACCCTGTGGCGGTACACTAGCTTCAGTTCCTTCTAAGATCTTAAGTAATGCCTGCTGCACACCCTCACCTGATACATCACGAGTAATTGATGGATTTTCAGACTTACGAGCAACCTTATCTATTTCGTCAATGTAGATAATTCCTTTCTCCGCTCGTTCTACATCATAATCAGCAGCTTGGATTAACTTAAGTAGGATATTCTCTACATCTTCTCCTACATAACCTGCTTCAGTTAAGGAAGTAGCATCAGCTATAGCAAATGGAACATCTAAGATCCGAGCTAAAGTCTGAGCTAATAATGTCTTACCGCAACCAGTTGGCCCAATCATGCAGATATTACTCTTCTCTAATTCTACATCATCGACCTGCATTCCAGAATTAACTCGTTTATAGTGATTATAAACAGCTACCGACAAAGATTTTTTAGCTCGTTCCTGTCCGATAACATACTCATCAAGAATATTATTAATCTCTTTTGGTTTAGGAATTTTATTTAAACCGACATCAACTTCTTCTTCTAACTCTTCTTCAATAATCTCATTACACAGCTCAATACATTCATCACAAATATATACTCCAGGACCAGCTACTAATTTCTGTACCTGCTCTTGGACTTTACCGCAGAAAGAACACTTGAGTTGGCCCTCTTCTTCATCACCAAACTTAAACATTTTATCACCTCTTTAATTAAATTAACCCTTCAATTCATCCTGATGGGAGATGACTTCATCAATAATACCATATTCTTGAGCTTCTTCTGATGACATGAAGAAATCACGGTCAACATCTTCTTGAATCTTCTCTAATGGCTGACCTGTATGATCAGCTAAGATGTCATTTAAGATCTTACGTAAATCTAAAATCTCCTGAGCTTGAATTTCGATATCAGAAGCTCTACCTTCTGCACCACCAGCTGGCTGATGAATCATAATTCGTGCGTAAGGTAGGGCATATCGCTTACCTTCTGCACCAGAAGCTAATAGTAAGGCTCCAGCACTAGCACCTAAGCCCATACAGATTGTTGATACATCAGGCTTGATGTACTTCATTGTATCATAAATAGCTAAAGCGGAAGTAACTGAACCACCTGGGCTATTGATATAGAGATAGATATCTTTATCAGGATCCTCAGCTTCTAAGAATAATAACTGAGCAATTACTAAGTTAGCAATATTATCATCAATTGGACTGCCGATAAAGACAATTCTATCCTTTAATAGTCGAGAATAGATATCATATGATCGTTCACCTTGATTTGTCTGTTCTACTACCATTGGTACCAAATTACTCATCTTCTCTCACTCCCCTTTCAGATTTTCACTCTTAATTACTCTTTATAAACTACTTAAATCTGTTTAATTAAAAAGAGAGTACTAATTATTTTCTACTAGGAAATTAATTACTTTCTCATTTCTCATATTATCTGCTAGAGATTCATACTGTCCTTGCATCTGCAGCATAGCTTTAACCATTTCTGGCTCCTGATCTTGCTGCTGAGCTATCTCTTCTATTTTATTCTCTAATTCTTCATCTGTTACATTAATATCTTCCTCTTCAGCAATTGCATCTAAGACTAGAGTAGATTTAACTTGATTTCTAGCTTCCTCTCTCTGTTCATCTCTAAAGTCCTCTTCTTCCTTACCCATTACAGATAAGTACTGTTCAAAGTCCATTCCTTGCTGTTGTAATCTCTGCTTCATATTATTAATCATCATATCTAATTCATTCTCAATCATAGTCTCGGGAATATTAACTTCAGCATTCTCAGTAACCTGCTTAATCAATTCATTCTTAAGTAGATTATCTGCCTTTTCTGCTGCCTCTTCTTCTAGTTTGGATCTAGTATCTGCTTTTAATTCATCTAATGAATCAAAATCTCCAATTTCTGCTGCTAATTCATCATCTAATTCTGGTACTTCCTTCTCCTTAATCTCTTTAACATCTACCTTAAAGATAGCACCTTCACCAGCTAAATCTTCTTGCTGATATTCTTCTGGGAATGTAACATCAACTTCTACTTCTTCACCAACTTCGGCACCGATTAATTGTTCTTCAAATCCAGGGATAAAGCTTTCAGAACCAATCTCTAATGTATATTCTTCAGCAGATCCGCCTTCAAATGTTTCACCATCTACATATCCTTCAAAGTCAATTATTACAAAGTCACCGTCTTGCACTTCATCATGATCTGCTTCTTTAAGTTGAGCAAACTGTTCTTGTTTAGTGTTTAATTCCATCTCAACATCTTCTTCAGTAATCTCTTCTGGCTCTTCTTCTAAACCTAATTCTGTATATTCTCCTAATTCTACTTCCGGCTTAACTTCTACTTCCGCAGTAAAAGTAGTCGGTGTATCCTCTTCAATTGAAACATCAGTAATATCCGGCTGATCAATCGGTTCAATATCAGCTTTTTCTACTGCTTGTCGATAGAACTTAGGTAGTAAAATATCCAATGCATCTTTATGTAAGACTTCTTTACCGTACTTAGCTTCTAGTACCTTGCGCGGTACTTTACCCTTTCTAAATCCATCAATATCTACATCTTGAACTACTTTTTTATATGCTTCATCTAATGCTTTATTAGTCTCTTCTGCTTCTACTTCTACATCTAATTTAACTTTATTCTCTTCAATCTCTTCCTGGCTAAACTTCATTTATACTGCCTCCTTATAAAAATTATATGTAATGAAACCTTAATTTACTCTTACTTTAAATTTATCTCTGAGTATTAGTTCTATACTTAGTTACTATCTCCTGCATCTCTGACTTTAATTAATCACATAAAAACAATACCTCGGGTCACGACACTTATGTCGTTCCGAGGTTAAATATTCTTTAAAAATGGAGCGGGAAACGGGACTTGAACCCGCGACCTTCTCGTTGGCAACGAGACGCTCTACCACTGAGCTATTCCCGCTTATTTACTTGGGTTCAGATAATACATTGGTGAGCCATGGAGGATTCGAACCTCCGACACTCGGATTAAAAGTCCGATGCTCTTCCAGCTGAGCTAATGGCCCATAATAAATGGTGCGCCCGGGAGGACTTGAACCCCCAACTTACAGATTCGAAGTCTGTCGCTCTATCCAGTTGAGCTACAGGCGCAAATAATGGGGTGAGTGATGGGAGTCGAACCCACGACCTCAGGAGCCACAATCCTGCGCTCTAACCAGCTGAGCTACACCCACCATATTAAACCATAACAGATGGTACGCTTGAGAGGACTCGAACCCCCGACTCATGGATTAGAAGTCCATTGCTCTATCCACCTGAGCTACAAGCGCCCAATCGAAGTGCTTAACTTCACCACAGAACTTAAGACAATTAATAGTATAACCTAAAAACTACTCAGCGTCAAAGATTCAAAAGCAAGCTATAATCTCTTTAAATTAATTTATCTAACTTATACTAGTTTAAACTACTATTTTCTACAACTTACGCCTCATTAAATTAAAAGGATTTAATCTCACTATCAACCGCTCCATCAGCAATCTTTAAGACACCATAAGAAGCAGAGTCATCCCGCGGATAGGTTAAGCTGCCGGGATTGAAGTATAATCGACCATCAACACTTTGATTAAGACTGATATGTGTATGCCCGAAAATGACAATATCTGCTTCCACCTCTGCTACTCGATAAGATAGTCGAGTTAATCCCTGCTTAAGGGCATACTTATGGCCATGAGTTAATAAGATCTGCTTACCGTTAACTGTAAATAGTTTTTCTACTTCGCCTGTTAGCCCGCGATCACAGTTACCTTTAACTGTTATTACCTGCCAAGACTGGTTATCAACTGCAAAGTCGACATCCGTAAGATGATCACCAGCATGAATTAAGTAATCAAAATCAGCTTCACGATCGATAACCTCTTCTATTCGTTCTTGAGAGCCGTGAGTATCGCTAATTACTACTAACTTCATTACTAACTCACCCAATCTCTACTTAAGACTTTTTTAAGTTTGGTTAATGCTTTAGCGCGGTGACTAATCTGATTCTTAGTCTCTGCACTTAACTCGGCAAAAGTACGGTCATAACCTTCTGGAATAAATAAAGGATCATAACCAAACCCTCGCTCACCACGCAGTTTAGAACTAATTACTCCTTCACAACAGCCAGTGACAACCTCTTCTTTACCTTGCGGACTAACTAAAGCAATCACTGTCTTAAAGCGAGCTGTACGTCCCTCAGCTTCCACTCCACTTAGCTCCTGGAGTAACTTCTTATTATTCTCCTCATAAGTTACATCTTCACCAGCATACCGAGCGGAGTAAACGCCCGGTTTACCATCTAAAGCATCAACTAATAGCCCTGTATCATCAGCAATAGTTAACATTTTGCTAAACTCTGCTAACTGGCGTGCTTTTTTTAGCGCATTAGCTCGTAATGTCTGACCATCCTCTATGACTTCAGGTACATTATTATAGTCAAAAGTTGTCTTAATCTCTACATCCAAATCAGCGAGTAACTTCTTAAACTCTTTAATCTTACCGCGATTACCGGTGGCTAAGAATAACTTATTCATTATCTGCCTCCTGACTACGTTCCAAAAGTTCTGCTTTAGCTCCTAATGTTTCTTTTTGAAATTTAATTAACTCTTGGATACCGTTAGTACCTAACTCTACTAATTGATCTAGCTCTTGACGAGTAAAGGGATTATCTTCTCCTGTTCCTTGAATCTCAATAATCTCACCCTCACCAGTCATGACTAAGTTTAAATCAACCTGAGCTGTAGAGTCTTCAGCATAACAGAGATCTAATAATAGCTCATCATCTACAATTCCGACACTTGTTGCTGCCAACCAAGATGTAAGTGGCATCTGATCAATCTTATCCTCTTCTAATAAGTAAGCTAGTGCATCTACTAAAGCTATAAAAGCACCAGTAATTGAAGCAGTTCTTGTACCGCCGTCAGCTTGAATTACATCACAATCTAACCAGATCGTACGTTCTCCTAATTTATCTAAATCTACGACAGAACGCATTGCTCTACCGATTAAACGCTGAATCTCCTTAGTTCGTCCACTAATCTTACCTTTAGCCGCCGCCCTAATATTTCTACTCTCTGTAGCGCGAGGTAACATATCATACTCACCTGTGACCCAGCCTTGACCTTGATCACGCAAGAAGTAAGGTACACTCTCCTCAACTGAGGCATTACAGATAACCTTAGTATCCCCCGTTGCAATTAAAACTGATCCTTCCGCATACTTAGTAAAGTTTCGTGTAATCTGTACTTGTCGTAATTCGTCTTTAGCTCTTCCATCAACTCGTGACATACTTAATTACTCCCTTCTATAAAGTATATAATGGCTTAAATTGTTAAGTATCTACTATAGTGTATTCTTTGTAGTACTTCAATAATTATTAACTTTTCCCTTTATTTCAAGCAAAAAAGCCCTTTAAACAAAAAGAACATCCCTAACTGGAATGCTCTTTTTTAAGAGAATCTATATATAATTAAAACCAAGGGAGTGCCTTCATTACAACTGATACAACTATAGTACAAATACCCATTGAAGTAACATTAGCAATTGTAGGGTGTAACTCTTCAGGCAGTTTAACTGCTAAATACTCAGCAACTGGTCCGCCTAAGATACCACCTAATACTCCAGCAAAGACTGCTACCGGAATTGAAGCACCAAACATTAGTACACAGCCTGGCCCTACACTAACAACCGGCACATAGGTAGCATACCAACCATCTTCCACATACTTATTAAAGTAGAGATAAACCCCTACCGCTGCTCCTATAAATTGAGATAAGATAATAGCTGGAATAGCACCTGAGCCATAAGCAGCATGTCCTGTATTGAGTATCCAATCTAAACTTACTCCTAAGAGTATAAAACCTCCTGCAATCTCATTACCATAAAATTGAGCTTCAGAAAAGTCAGCTAATACGCGTCTAATAAACCAAGTGGGCTTAGACATCTGCTCTAACTTCTCATCTGCCGATAATTTAGGCTGATCTGACTTAATTAAGTTAAGCTCTTTTTGCTCCAGCCACGGTAATACTCTACAGACCTCTAAAACAATAACTCCTGTAATCGCCATCGTAAAGACATTAGCTACTACTCCCGGCACTTCTAAAATCGGTAGAATATTATTCATTAACCAGAATGCAATCGGGAATGATAGAATTCCACCTAAAGTAGAACCGGTCAATAATGCTCTAATACTCGGTCCGTAGATCAACATTACTGCTGGTGGAACACCTACTACTGAAATAAATGTAGGTAACCAAGTATAGTCTCCACCACTAAAATAACGAGTAAAGTTAAGAACAAAGATAGCAATAAATAGCGAAATAAGCTGTGAACCAAAGACCCACGGCCAGAGGTTTGTCCCATAAGAAACATTAAATCCAGCCCACTTAGAACGCTTAACATCTAAACGCCACGCTATAAAGCCACCTATGATTATACCTAATGAAGCTAAAACTCCAGCATAGAACTCTGCTTCTGTAAAGTTCATTAGAAACCAGATAAATTTATAGCCAATATTATCGCCAGCCTTAGCTACAATCTCATTATAACTAAGCCACTGACTTACATTTCTAATATTGTTCAGTAAAAAATAAATTATAAATCCCAAGCCTAAAGTAGATAATAAACCTACAATAGAACCGGTTGGCTGTACAAAGAATTTAGACTCAGATTCCACATCTAAATTCTCTTTAACTACCTTACTGTCAGCCATTGTAACTCCTCCTTTATCGTCTAGTTAATAGTTAGTAATATAATTAAGATATATCTTAGTAACTCGCACAATTGAAGCTAACTCTATACGTTCATTCTTCTGATGAGCCATTGCATCAGCACCCGGTCCTAAGATAACAAATGGAACCTGCAAATCAGGAATTAACTGGGAAGCATCAGTATAGAAATAGAGACCTTTTAGCTGATTAGTATAGTCTAAATCAGTCACGACTGCCTGTAAATTTTTAACCATCGCTTCATCTTTATCTGTACCTACTGCTGGCCTATTATTCTTAACCTTAACTTCAAGCGATAGCCCATCTTCTTCTCTCATCATCTGCTTAGCCAGTTTATCAGCTGTAGCCAATAACTGGTCATGACTACATCCGACTATTGTTCTAATATCTAAAGTAGCATTAGCCTCCACAGGAATAATATTGGTCTTAACGCCACCTTGCATTGTAGTTACTGTCATCGTCGTCTGACCTAAGAGTGGATCCTTACTCTTTAAGTCAACCTGTTTCTTAAACTGCCTAATATAGTCCTGCAAATAATCAATAGCATTAACTCCACAGTCAGGCATTGAAGCATGAGCTGCTTTTCCAGTCGCAGAAATCTCTAACCAAAGTGCTCCTTTTTCAGCCAAACCAAGCTTTTCAGCGGAAGGCTCACAGATAAATATCTCTACTGTATCATCTAAGTAACCTGCCTCTTTTAAAGCTACAACCCCCATTCCATCTACCTCTTCATCGGCTGTAAAACAGAACTTAAGATCAATAGCTGGCTGAGTTCCTGTCTTGATAAAATAGAGGGCTGTTAGAATCATAGCGGTTACTCCGCCCTTCATATCGGCTGTTCCGCGACCATACATATAGCCATCCTCTACTTTACCAGCTAGCGGAGGATACTCCCAATCAGACTCTTTACTGACAGGAACAGTATCAATATGTCCCACGAAAGCTAATGACTTACTGCTATCAGCTCCTGCTACTTTAATCATTAAAGAACCGCGATTATTTCCGTGGTCAATAATTTCATAATCTAAATTATCCTGCGGAAATAATGATAAGATCACCTTAACTAGATCCATCTCATTGCCAGTAGGATTAGTAGTATTTACTTTAATTAATTTTCTTAATATCTCTTCTGAATCTTTTACTGTCACAAACTGCTCTATATCCATATCAAATAACACCTACCTTTAAATTTAAACCTTATAGATAAGAGAAGGTAACTAAATCTCCTACTCCCATGCGTTCAACCTTACCAAACTTACTAATCCAACCGCCTGCTCCATTACCTCTTCTGACGGTTCGATTTTCAAAACCGACTAACTGACCATTAACCATTGTATAAGTAGCTAACTTATCTACCTGATCAATAACTGTAATATTAGCCAAAGCTCCTACACCTAAGTTTCCAACTTTTTCAGTCCACCAGTCATTATTAGTTCTTTCAGACATTAATCTAGCTGGATTAGATGTCATTGTAGCAATCGAATCAGATAATGATAAGATGCCTTTCTCTGCTAATTCCATCAAAGCAGGAATATTATCGCGAGTATCGCCAAAACCTTTCATTGTCGCATCATTTTGACCATCAGAGATTAAGATATCTACTGTGCCATCTTCGAGAGCCTGATAAGCTAACTGTTGGGACTCTCTTGTCATCTGTAATCCCTCTCTACTACCTAAGCCAGAACGTAACATAGTAGTTACAAATTCTCCTGTAATATGATCTTCTTGACAGAGATCAATCATTCTCTTCATTCCTGATACCGGATCATCATGACTACCACAGCCGGCTGCTGTCGTATGACCTAAATGAAGTGGACTACCATTAGATAGCTGAGCTAATCTCTCAGCATGAGCCGGGTCTTGAGTATGAGACATAAATAATAAATCTGACTTAGATGTAATCTCAAAAGTCTCTTTAATATCATCATCAGACATAATAAAGTGTCCCATATGATCTTTAATTCCTACTGTTAATGGTGCTGTTAAGTAAGTAATCCGATTGCGAGTCATCTTATTTAAGCCCGCTTCCTCACTTAACTCACCTTTAAATAGCTTAATTATCTCTTCAGTACTTAACATCGTTCCTAAGACATTAGGTGCTCCTAAATAGAGACCTAAGTTTAAAGGTAAGCCCCGATCTATTTCTGCTCCTAAGAGTGATGGTGCCATAAATGTATTACCTGCTCCTGGAGATAAGCCCATTGTTACTCCATCTGCCACTGCTCCTTGAATCGGTGCTGTGCTAACTTCAAATAAATCTCCTAAATGAAGATGTATATCGACTAATCCCGGTACTACCAATAGTCCTGTACAGTCAATTACCTTATCACCGGCTTGGGCTTCAATGCTATCCTCGACTGCTACAATCTCTTCACCTGCTACTGCAATATCCTTAACTGCTTTGAGATCATGTTTAGGATCAACAACTGTTCCACCTTTAAAAATAGTCCGTCCTGTTAATTCTTTGTTACCAATTGGATCAAATAATTTCCCTTCCTTAACAGAGGCTAAAGTATCTGGTAAGCCTCCTACTTCCGTATTGTACATGCTATCTCCCCCCTCGATAATTTTCAGAATCTTTTCTATGTTAAAATTCTATCATATAATTATGGGCTTTGATATATCCTCTAAGCACAAAAATAAAGCCAAAAGTTGTCCCTATAGTATAATTTGATGAGGAAGAGAAGTAATTAGTCAGCCATCTGTAAGATTTTAAGCGATAAAGCGACATTTAGTTTCTGCTCTGAATCCTTTAAATCTAAGTTTAGTATCTCACTAAGCTGTTTAAATTTATACTTCATCGTATTATAGTGAATAAATAAGTCCTCGGAGGTTGCTTTTAAGTTCCAATCATTATTAACTAATGTCGTTAATACCTCTAATAGCTCAGTATTATGCTCCCGATCATACTCAATTAGATTACCTAGATAAGTATCAGCAAACTCCTCGGCATTTTCCGAGCGATAGATAGGCGCTAATAACTTATAGGCACCGAGACTATTATAAGAAATGGTCTGATTATCTTGATAAATAATTCTACCTAACTTAACTGCCTCCTTAGCCTCTTGATAACTAGCGTGCAGTTCTAACACCGAGGACTTAATCCGACCCAAGCCAATAGTGACACTAAATCGAACTTCTTCTTTGACCACCTTTCTAATCTTAGTCGCCACTTCCTCTACAAGCGAGTTAAGCTCCGCTGGGGATTGATTGGATTGAATAATAAAGACGATATTATCACTAAAATTAGTATAGATCACCTGACTAAAGTATTCTTTAATTAGCTTTTTACTCTTTAAAAAGATCTGATGTCTAATATCATTTAAGGTCTGAGTCGAGTTAGTAAATTGATTCTTAAGATACTGCTCTTTAAAGTTATCAATATCAACAACTACTGCCATCATCTGTTCTTTAAAACTCCACTGATATAATTTAGCCCGTTCAATAACCTCCTGTAACGAATTAATATTATTAAAGATTAAGTCCTGAACAAACTCATCACGATAGCGCGACTCTATCTGATGGTTGGAAATCTTCTTTTGAATATTCAACTTAAGCACCGTCTTAGCATGTTCTAAAGCAATCTCACTATATTGCTCAATCTTATTCTGGGGCTTATTTCTTGCTTG